>MVQK01000001.1 GCA_002067515.1 Pelotomaculum sp. PtaB.Bin013
TCTCGCTGCTCCTGACATAATGATTGTCGGCGCAACCTCCGGCTGCACACGTCAATTATTGTCTCAGATTACCGCCCCCTTTGGCAAGAAAAAACTATTCATTTCCCGATAGGGAAACTGAGCGGCAACAGGCTAGGCGCTGCCCAGAAGTAATTTTGATGATGGGTATTTGATACTTCTTAGCTACCAGCGCGACAGTCTCCAAAAATTCCGGAGTTACCATACCCGCCGGTGTGCGGGGTACTATTGCGTAGGTTTTCTTATCCCTTTGAATAAAGGCTCCGCGGGGAATATTTTGTTCCGGCATTTATCATTCCTCCCTAAAGTGATACAAATTAAAATTCGTTGTTCTCCCGCCGTCTCCTTCTTCTAACAACAGATGGTAGCCGACCCGGCTCTCATTAATCAGCTAATGCATTTTGTCTATAGAGAAATCAAGAGTATATATTAATTGTATTGTTACCGTCCCATTCAACTTTGTAGCCTAATGCTTCTAATATGAATCTTAGAGGCACCATTACGCTGTTCTTTATGATTATGGACGGAACCTCAAGTTGTACGTCTGTGCCATTGATGGAAGCAGTATTGTTGCCAACAATAAATTTAATTATTTTATTATCTTTTGTTGCAATAACTGTCTGTGTATCAGGGAACCAGTTTACCTCTGCTCCAATCGCTTCAAAAATTGCTCTTAGTGGAACAAGCGTGTGGTCATCTTCAATGATCGGTGGCACATCAAATTCCAAGGGATTTTGGTTGAGTAGGACTTTAATCTGTGGCAAAACATTAATTTCTGCTGTAAATGTTTTTAACGGCATTCTTGATTCCCATGGTCTGATGTACCAAAGACATATCGTTGTTTTTCCGGTTTTTGAAGCTTTATAAGACCAACATTCTTTTTCCTCAGCGCCGATAATAGGTGGTTTTTCTGCTAGGGCTTGTGTATTACGAAATTCGTGCCCTGTTTCTTCCATTATGTAAGAATCTGGTTTTGTACTGTAATTCCATGAATAACCTGTTGATGGATTACTATCTAGAATCAAATCTACAGTTTGTTCTTCTTGTATGTACAATACTTCTCCATTATTATTTTCGTTTAAATAGATTTGTCCTGCTGTAGCATTAACCGGATTCATTAAACATAATAACAAAAACAGTAATAATAAATATTTATTCATTATTAACCCACCTTTTATATTAGACGTGTTTAAATAAATGTTGGTTCAGCCTAAAGTAATTATAATCTGCGAGACGAGTAGAGGTATGTTGTGCGATTTGGTAAAAGGAATGTGCGGGGTGGCTGCTGTGGCAGCATTGATTTAACACTAAAGTGGTAGATAATTTAACCAATAGGATTATTGTCTAATCTTTTTTTTGATAATACAACTAGAAAAACCTTTTTGCGCTTGGCCACTCTCAAGAGTGGCTTTTTCTTTCTCTTGGCAGAATAATTTCCCTCCCCGCTGAACTATATAATGGACCCAGAAAATCGGACAGCCAAAAGTTGTAAATACTAAGAAGCCCAAATTCCTGCTTGTAACGCTTAATTTTGAGATCATGCTATATCTTTAAGTTTTAATGGAGCAATATAGCTGTTTCCGGAACAACGAAGTTGAGATATTGGCAGGGCACGTATCAAAAGATCATGTACACTTATTGGTATCAGTACCGCCGCATCTGTCAGTGAGCAAGCTTGTGCAATATATAAAGTGGTATAGTTCAAGGAAATTGCTGATGGAACACAAGGAACTAAACAAACAGTTCTGGGGACAATACTTATAGGCGAGAGGATATTTTGCGGCAAGCAGCGCAAATGTCACAGATGAAGTAATTATGGAATATATAAAGACCCAGGATATGGAAGAAAACCAGAGGGCGGATAGTTTTACGCTAGGAGATTTTTAAGCCGCTTTAGCGGCTATTACCAACCAACCTGCTTTAGCAGGTTGTGGTTGAGTTAGTTGACCAAAGCTATGGGGCTTTTGTTTGTTTATTGAAATGTTTGCTGAATATACACAAAGTAGACACAACTTGGTAACACTTATATGTTAATATTAAAATGATGAAGGCAACCGGTTAGCTGCCGGATTAATACACCCTTATCAACAACCACACATCTTTCTCCCGCAAAGCTCGTCTTTTATTAAGGCGGGCTTTCTACTCTCCAAAAATTATTCTCATTTCAGCAGAATGCTACATTATTTACCGCGAACATATATTTGTTCTTGGGGGTGATTATATGTCCCGCATGGAACTGCTTACAGAGATAGAGCGGCTGCGGGCTGAAATGCATGGGCTGTATGTCGCGGGGGTTGGCTATGATAAGGTGTTAGAGATTAACCAGAGGTTAGATAGGTTGATAGTGAAGTTAATAAGAATATCGCTGGTTAGGGCGCTATAATTTGATATCTTTATTCAGGTGGCCAAAATATTCCTAATATCATGAATGTAGGATATGGATACCTTGTTCCAACTATAAAGTATGAGTCACGGTCGCCATACCAAAACTTATCAAGCCATTTTTCTTTTATTTTTTTCATAAGCGTCTTTGCATCGTATTTATACCGTCAGCCGCGAAAAGCTTCATATATTTCCCAGTCAATTAACAAAGATCATACCCTTTGCAATTTGGATCACTGCAAAGTGATCCCCATGACCAAGCTATACCGCCAACCCGTTGCACCTTGGTAAACATGTGACCTGCAGATGTAGATTACTTGATAACCTGCTGCAACCGCTTCAGATGCATGTTCCTCTGAGTGAGGTAAATTGGGCATTACCGCAAAAGTCATGGGGCAGTTGATGCTGAACATTTCCTTAACGCCTGTGGTATCAGCCCCGCCAAAATCATCAATAACAATAGCGATTTTTGGATCGTCAACCAAAACAGAGGTTTGCCTATATTTATTGGTAGTGGAGTTAAATATTATAAATAGCACAGTTATTGAAATTACAGTAACTATAATATAATATTTTTTTTCGCTTAATTATAAAAAACAGATATCTTCTTTTCATTAAACACCCAATAGTATTAATGTGAAAATTCTCTTTTAATACTACGCGAATATTAATGTTCTTATGTATGTCAACACCTTGCATGAGTCCAGACCCTCCCTGCTGCATTACCGCGAGCTAGGACCGCCGCGCTACCGGTGCGAGACTGAGCAGGGGTTAGTGTGCGATTTAGTGAAGGATCGGGTAGGGTGGGTGCTGGAGAGGGTTTGGGATTGAATCAGTAGCCATAAAACAAAAACCCGGTCCATTATTGGATCAGGTTTTTGCTAAGGAGGTCTATACGGCAATCGGAACCGTGGCTAATATAACTTATTCCGGTGGTTTAAAATGGGTGCATAACCATTGATTAACATTTTTATCGCTCTTGCATATTATGTAAAAAATCGAAAGGAGTGATATAGATGGCATTCGGCGTAGATGGTGCTGGTTGCGGCACCGGTTGCGGAACTGGTTTTGGTAATTTCGGGTTTATTATTTTCTTGATCTTCATCCTGCTCATCTTTGGTGTGAGCTGTTGCGGAGGTTGTATTTAAGTACGAATGTCTTATAAGAGGGGGGGATTTCCGTGTCTGAAGTTAAATCACAAGTAGTTAAATCTGAGGAAGCTTGTGGAATCGGTTGCGGTTGTGGTAGCCCAGCGTTCATAGTCTTCTTGATTTTGATCCTTCTCGTTTTTGGCGTGGGCTGCGGCTGTATCTAAACTATAAAAACCCAAAATTGAAGGATGTGTTTATAGCCACCGGTTTTATACGCCGGTGGTTATGATTTTGATAATAGTAAAAAATACTTGCGGATGTGAATATATTAGCGTAACCACGATGCCGGGGTCTCTCTTTTTTCTTAGAAGGATAATTTTCCTTCCCTGCCGAACTACTCCCCATATTCATGTGCAAGAAAAAGGAACTTCGATGTCTACAACTTTGGCGTATTGAATAGCTGAATAGTATTGTTAAAGTACATTGCACTGGAGGGACTAGTTATTTTTGGGTTTGGAATAAATAATAAGACGGTAAAAGAACTTCGAAAAAACCAGGGCTTAACAGTCAAAGAACTTGCTCACATTTTAAAGTTAGATACGATAGATATCATGAAAATTGATGATAAAAAGGTTAAAGATTTATCAGATCCTCTAAAAACAAAAATCATTCCCATATTAAGAGGAGATTACATTGATAAAATACCATGGTTATAAAAGCCGGCGTATTTCTGCCGAATTACTCCCCGAGGTGTTACCATGACCCGCCAGGAGCTTATGGAAGACATAGAGTCCTAGAGAGAGAAGCGCAGGTGCAGTATTTGCAGTTTTGGCGGTTTGATTAACTGGAGAGGTTTACTTCAAACATAAGAAAAGCCGCAGCGTAAATGCGCCACGGCTTACCGGTAGAAACGCTATAACTTATTTGTTATCTTTTACTTCTAAAGCTGTTTGTAAGCTTTCTCTTAATCTTTCAACTTCGATTTCGCCACAAATTATAATAACAATACTATCTTCAATTGTAATACGGCAGCCACATTCTTTTTCTTCTTCGCATCCCATTCATGATTTCCCCTTTATATTGTTAATTCTGACACCATGCTCTAAATGTATGCTGAACGGTAAAGAATAGACCACATTTTATGGCGGCTTCGTGTCCGGCAATAAGCGTGATTGGCTGTCTGTAATGAGCTGGGGGGGGAGTGGGCACCAGTGGAAATGTGAGGAAAATAATAAATTATTTATTACGTGAAATAAAAACCCAGGGTATAAGGCAAGTGTTCATAAAGACACTTTGTGAACCACCTAAAATGCGGGGTATAAGGCGGACAGTTTCGACTGTCCGCCTTTTGCTATGCCTTAAATTGCAGCTGGCAGTTCATCATCAAACAGCATTTCATCATCCATTCCGTAGAATTCTTCCATAGAGGGAATGTCAAATTCCTCTTTGACATCGTTCAGCATCCCAATGTCACGGTAGAGAATCCAAATATCCTGCGGAGCGGTACGGGAGTATTTCTCAGCCTTTTCGCCTACCACAACTTTTGCAATAAACATCCGAAGTAGTTCCGGCGTCAGTTCGGTAAGGTCGGTATACTTTTTCGCCTTTTCAATAAACCTGTCCACGTTGGTAAGGGAGTTCTTGAGGTTATCCATTCTCACTTCAGCCTTTGGCATACGTTCCCGTAGGGCTTTCTGTTCTGCGGTGTACTCATCGGACAGGGTTCTATAGTGCTCATCCGGTATACGCCCCAGCACATTGTCCTCATAGAGCCGTTTGAAAAGTGCGGTAAGATCTAAATCCCTTTTTCGCATAACCTCCAGCTCTTTTTGCAGCGTGGTGATTTCTTTCCTCGTATCAGCCGTGTTTTTGCGGTTGATGCACTCCACAAACAGCGCTTCGTCCTGCCTTGCAAAGTGGGTCACACGCTTTAAGTCATCCAAAATCACCGTAGCAAGTTGGCTTTCCCGGATGTAATGGGCGGAGCAGGTTTCTTTGCCATACTTCTTATAGGTGGAGCAGGCGAAATTGTTTTTGTTCTCGTCCATGGTGTGAGCACGGTGTAGTACCAAAGGCTTTCCACAATCGGCACAGATGACAAGTCCCGAGTACGGATTGGGATTCTCCATGTTTTTTCTCGGACGCTTTTTGTGCATTCGCACCTCATGGGCAATGTCCCAAATATCCTGAGTAATAATTGCTTCATGGGTATTTTCAAACCTCAACCATTCAGATTCCGGGCGGATGATTTGCTTTTTGTTTTTGTAAGATGCGGTTGTGTGTTTCAAATTAATTGTGTGCCCGAGATAGGTTTCGTCGTCTAATATTCTTAAAACAGTGTTTTTTGACCAGTTGCAAATCCTGGTTCTATCTAAATTAGTGAGTGCAATTCCAGTTTGGTTGTAATATGAGTTTGAAGGGTTAACAACACCTTCTTCTGTTAACTGCTTTGCAATTTGACTCGGCCCTCTACCATCGGCGCACAGCTTGAAAATATGCTTGACCACTTCGGCGGCTTCTGGATCGGGAACAATCTTTTTGGGATTGCTCTCGTCTTTTTTGTACCCATAGGGCGACCTTGTTCCAACCCGTTCTCCGCGCTCAGCCTGTGCTTTCTTCACCGACCGAATCTTTTTACTGCAGTCTTTCGCGTAAAAATCGTTGAATAAGTTCCGGAACGGAGCAAAATCGTTGTCCCCATAGAGCGTGTCCACCGCATCATTGATCGCAATGAAACGAACATTGTTGTTGGGGAAGGTATGCTCCATGAGAAAGCCTGTTTGCAGATAATCCCTGCCGAGGCGGCTCATGTCCTTGACGATCAGGGTTTCCACCTGCCCGTTTTCAATCAGCCCCATAATCTCATTCCACGAAGGACGGTTGAAGTTTGTTCCGCTGAAACCGTCATCAAACAGAAACCGAATATTGCCAAAGCCCTTTTCCTCAGCGTACCTGGTGAGAATCAACCGCTGATTCTGGATGCTGTTGCTTTCACCCTCCCGGTCATCCTCTTGGCTCAGTCTGCCGTAGAGTATGGTATATTTTTCGTTGTTTGCCATCGTTTAAAATCCTCCTTCTTGTTGTGGCAAACTGAATACGGTAACCCAAGCATACCGTAACAGGTTCCACAAGTCTACTGAAATCAAGCGTTTTGGGGCGCTTTTTCCAAGTCACTTTCAATTACCGAGAGCATTTTTTTTGTGGGGGTAGAAACACTTTTTAAGGGGAACACGGAATGCACCCGGAACACCCTGTCCTCCACTACCATATCCCGTTCAATGGTGTGGGAGGCTTCATCTGTGTAAACAAAGGTGTCTGCAAAGGTACGGTGAGAGGTGCCCTCGCTGTCGCTTTGCCAAATGATTTCGGCGGTTTCGTAAGCGCCGAGGATATTGGTTTTCAGATAATGCTGTGCCGCTAATTTCTCGTTTGTCATATCGCATCTCCTTTACATCTTCATTTCAAAATCGTGTCCGCTGTGGTCATCTTCCTTTTGACCGACCGCTAATTTCTTCTTCCTGCTGGTGTGCTGCGGTGGTTTCGTGGAGGCATCCTTTAGGGGAACAGGGTTGTCCAGCCTTTCCAAAGCGCGCCCCAGCTGAACCACACTGCCGCCAATGCCAGCAAGATCAAGGGAATTACTATCCACAGCGGTGTCCATGTCAGGTGCGGCAGCCGCAGCTTCGGCAAAGAAAAATGCTTCTCTTTCTGTTTCCCAGCCTGTGACAACGTCTGCTGTATCTGCAGCAGGCTCTTTCTGATTTGCTCCAGCTCCGACCCCGCAGGTAGATTGTTCAGCTGTGTTTTGAGGCTGCGGTTCTGCTGCTGGAGAACTTTTACCTGCTCCTGCAGCTGGGTTATCCCATCCCAAATCAGCCCTTGATTGTAGAATAGATTGTCCAGCTTCTCCTGTGTTAGAGGACAAGACGGGCGGTTCTGTAATGGCTGCTGGGGAATCGGTTCGGCTGTCTGCGAGCCTGCGTTCCGCTGCTTCAATTCTTCTAAGCTCAAATTCACGTTCCATCATCTCCTTTAAATAGCGATTGTCATGGAGCTTGATATCCCGGCAGGACATGGTGTTTGGGCAGGTATAGGTGATGTATTTTCTGCTGCTTTCCCACCGAATTGAGTAGCCTTGTCGCTCCATATTTTTAATGAAATCTGCTTTTGTGCCGCTGGTCTTCATAGCAAAATCAATTGCGTTCATCAATGAAAACTTCCAACTATGTCCCTTGGCAGCGGCACGGTATTCCCGGGATGCAAGACTTTGGGACTTGCCGCCAGTATAAGGCTTGAGGGTAGTCAGCCCATATTGCTGACAAATTTGGTCTGAATACGCCCGAAGCTTTAGTAGTGTTTTGGGACCTTGGTGCAATTTCTTTCCGGTTTTAAAGCTGACTGAATTGATAATAAAGTGAGAATGCAGATGCTCGTTGTCCACATGAGTGGCGATGACCACTTCATAATCGGGGTAATTATCCTCGGCGAATTTCATGGCAATCTCATGTGCAGTTTTGGGTGATATGGTTTCACCATCCTTAAAGGCTTGATCGTAATGATAAAACATCGTTTGGTCAGCCTTTTTAAAGCTGTTTTTGGTTGCCATGAATTCTTGAAAAGCTGTTTCGGGACAGCAGTCTTTGCCGGAAATTAAGCGGATACATCCGGTCTTATCCGCATCCTCGGAATAGCTTTGGTAGTTGACGGTGTGGTCACAATTGAATTTCTCCGGCTCGATGCACACCTTGAAATCCTGCAAAATATATTCGATTTCATTTCGCATGGAGAAGGCATTTTGCTTTTTACAGGGGATGAAGTTGACCGTTGCCATTATCGGTTCACCTCGCAAAGTACAGACAGTTTTTCATAGATACCACTTAGCTTCGCCTTGGTTTCTGCAAGGTAAACGGCATCCACCTTGCCCATGTTAGCAAGGGTTGTAAGCTGATTGAGGTTTCTGCCGATGGCCTTTAGCTCACTGATAAGCTCCTGCATCCCATCTACCACAACGATTTCTTTATCGGTTATGGCTCGCTCTAAAAATTCCGTCATGGTAACCTTGCCGCGCCTGGCTTTTTGTTTCAGGGTTTTGTAGGTGCTTTCGCTGATGCGAAAGGCAAAGGGTTTCTTTTTCATTGGCGGTTCTCCTTTCGATTTTCATTGCGCCAACGGCGCTCTATCAAGTGGGGTCCGGGGCGTCTGCCCCGAGCGAGCTGTGGCGGGCGTATAGCCCGACGCTCTGCTCGCCTCACCCAAGGGGTGAGAAAGCGTAACCGAAACCTTGGCGGTTTAACTGAAATAGGTGCGATTCTGCATTTGTCCGCAACAGTGGCTCAATTTGCGGGTTTGAGGTGATTAGGTGTATCTATGCCACCCCGCCGTCAACCTCGGCACACAGGGGCGGACAGCGGGCAACGGTGGCGGGATTGCAGCCCTGTGACAGTGCTGACGGCAAAGACGGTGAATTTCGGGGGCTTGATTCTGCCGTCATATCGTCATTGCCGTCATAGCAGAGAGAAAACTCCCTGCGCTCAAAGGTGCGGTTTTCGGAATAATGAATACCGTGCTTGTTAAGATGCGCCATGTGTTTGATGATTTTCTTTTTCAAAACTGCTGGTCGCAATTCCAATTTCAAAGCCTTGGCAAGCTCCGTTGCAGTCCCAGTGAAGCAGCCAACCGATTTTATAAAATCAAAGAGAAGAATAATTTCCTCAGGGATAATCAGCTGCTTCATTTCAATCGGTTCCAACAGCTCCCATAAAAATTTGTTCTTGTTGAACTCCAAGAACAGTTCCCGTCCCTCGATATCCCTACCGGTGCAGATGAGCGTTGCGGTATTTTCAGTTCGCTTGTTTTTTTGCAGTACAAAGTTTGTATCAGCACCACCAGCAATACCGCTGGTGCCTGAAATCATATTGAGCGGATCGGCATCACCTGTTTTACGGAGATGATGTACCAGCACAATGGCAATGTGATATTTGTCGGCAATTTGTTTTAGAGCATTGATATCATCGTAGTCGGCTGCATAAGGATTCACATTTGCTGAAACGGTTTTGCGGACCTTTTGCAGGGTGTCAATCACAATCAGTCCTGTGCCGGGGTGCTCTTTGATAAAGCTTTCAATTTGGTTTTCCAGACCATGGCCGATAGCATCGCTCATAATGGCAAAGTGAAGTGTCGCCGGTGCTTCATCGGTAATTTTAAACAGTCTGCTTTGGATGCGGGAGAAGCTGTCCTCCAGACAGAGATAGAGCACATCGCACTTTCGGGTTTCAAAGCCCCACACCGGTTCGCCCTTTGCCGCCTGCAAGCAGACCCACAGTGCAAGCCAGCTCTTGCCGATTTTTGGTGAGCCTGCCAGCACATGCAGTCCTTCGGGTAGCAGATCGCTGACAATGAATTTCAGCGGTTCCATGGGTGTGGTCATCAAGGTTTCCGCATCCAGGGTTTTTAACTTTTTTGACATTTGTGATTCCTCCTCTTAATTCAATTTGCTTTGAAAAGCGCAATAAATCGAATGTTGAAAACTTCTATTCCTTGTGATACCATTGTCCTATATTCAGAAACAGAAATACACAGCGAATCGCAGCAATGCCGTTTTGCGGAAAATCGATTATTTGCGAGAGGAGTGCCTATGGAACAATATCCATTCATCAAAGTTTTTGAGGGAAGTGACAAGCTGATTTACTCCATGGCTTATGCCTATCCGGACAAAGTGACGCAGTATGCGCAAAAGTTTATTGGCAATGGACTGATTGAATTTGTGGAAATGGATTTCGAGGAATACACAACACTGCTAACTGAAACGAAATCCATTCCGCTCGCTATGGAAAACTATCAGACAATCAGGAACAAAATATTTGATGTTGCAGAAACCATCGCGGACAAGCACCGCTATGTTTATTTCTTTTTAGTGGGCTTACTGAACAACATTTTGAAAGAACCCATTCACACTAAAGATGAATTTGAGGCCGCTTTGCTCAAACCCCTTGCAATTTGTATAGAGGAATTGGAGCACATTTTAGAGCTGCAGGAGGTATGCACGAAAGCGGTCACCACTTGCTTAGATAGAGAAAGCCACTCGGACAAGGAAATGTCCCAGCGGCTTTGTGAGTTTGTATCGGAGTACCCCGGCTTTGCCGAGGCTGCTGTGAAAATAAAATACGAGCTGCTGCCGAAGAAAAATGGCAAGGTGGATATGGATACGCTTAAGGATATCCATGATTGGAATCTACGGGAAACAGATGAGCTTTTAGAAATCATGCACCAGGATGGCGAGGGTGTCAGTTTGATGCCATACTATCTGTTTGAATATTTGGATGAGCTGCTCTATTTTGAGTTTTCCGAGATGCTGAAAAACGCACAGTTCGTTAAGCGTTGCAAATTGTGCAGCCGCTATTTTGTGTTGACCGATAAGCGTAAGCGGGATTTCTGCGACCGGCCTTATAAAGGCAATCGCACCTGCAAACAGGTTGGAGCAAAGCTGTTTTATGATCAGGGCATGCAGGGAAACGACTATTTGCTGGCTTTCCTGACCGAGTACAACAAGGTGTACTCTCGCCGTTACCGTGCGGACGGTAAATCGCCGGAAGAGTTTAGCGGCAAGGACATGTCCTCGGAGAAATATGCCCAGTGGGCAAAGCTGGCGCGTCAGGCTCGGAGCGATTATCTTGACGGGAAAATTACGGGAGAAGAAATGCTGGCGAAAATCAAGGTGGATTAAACGGGGTGCGTGTTTCGCAATTCTCCATGCAAAACAACAAAGGCTGCTCCCGTTGGAACAGCCTTTGTTGCGGGATAGGATATAACACTTGCTTTCGGTTCTAATCCATACGTCCTACCATTTTATTGATGTCACCATCACCGTCCACGAAAATTGTAACATTGGGCTTATCGTTATCTTCAATCCAACCAAAGCCGAGAAAGTAGACCTGCTTTTGACCGTCTATTATTCGGGTGTCGCCCATCTTTGGCTCCCACGCCGTTACCGCCCTCGTGTTTTCTAAAGGTGTAGGTATGGGGATAGGGTTATCCTTTGGAGCAATGTTTATTAATATCTCCGTCGTGTCAGCTGGGTTTGGCGGCTCAAAATCGGTTTCTGTGTGGGTGTTGTCCTGCAGTGGGTTTTGGGTGCTGATTTCGGCGTTTTCTTCGCTCACAAGGGCTTTAATCTCTGCTGGTGAAGTCTTATCCCTATCGAGCCATAAGGATGCAGAAACGGGGCTTGTGGCGGGAACTGGCGGCTCTTGCGGAGATTGATTGCACAAGGGAACAATCAGCAGAGAAATAATTGCTAATGCTGACACTGCCGTAATAAATTTAGCTTTCTTTTTCATCATCGGCTTCTCCTTTCGGCATAAAAAATTGACCACAGTCATTGAAAACCTCCTCAAGACTGTGGTCATAGTTTTTCAGTTCCGTTGTAAGTTCCATTCCAAGCCCGAAGCCTTGGATGAAGCTTGCCTTACTTTGATAGTTACAAATCATTCCCAAGGCATCAATGATTCGCAGTACTGTTTTCCTATCTTCCTTTGACAGCCGGTCAATCAAAATTTTGTGGTTTTCCTCCACGGACAACTTAAGCTCATTAAAATCCTGTTGCTTAAAAAAGCTGTGGTATAGGTCGTCTAATCGCTTTGGCATATTCTCTCCCTCCTTTAGCAACACAAGATACCATAAAAGAGAAAGAATAGCTATATGTTTTATATATTTAACTTGAAATCTTTCCACGCCTTGGCTACTCTAAGTTCGGTGCCGTTTTCTAAAGCTTTAAAGTGTTGCTCGCCGCAATGGATTTTCAGTTGCTCGGTGGTACGCAAATTCCATGTATCTGCCACACCCTTGGTTTCCATGACAAAGTACAGCTTTTCGCTTCCATCCTTATCCATATATACCGCCCAGTCAGGATTATAAGTTCCGATGGGTGTTTCAATTTTAAATCGGGACGGAATCTTGAAAAACATCTTTACATCAGGGTCGTTATCCAGCGCCACGGCAAAGGGCTTTTCTATGGTGGAGCTGTCGTAAACAACATAATCGTATACGCTGTTTTTCACCGCTACTGCATCCTTATCAAGATTTGCAATAATTTCCGTTGCATCAAAAATCTCCATGGCATAATACTCCTGGCCATCCAGCTTGACATACTTAATGCCATCTATAGCAAGCTCGTGGCGATTTCTACGGATGATTTCCAATCCTTTCTCCAGAAACGCCTGCGGGTTGTGGAGAAAGTCGGCAGATCTGCCGCTTTCCATTAGGATACGGCGCACAGTGGCCCGTTTAATCAGTGTTTATTCGCTGATGATATTGATGATGTGCGGCAGTGCTTCGTAGGTGGTTTCCAGATCGGTTACCTTGATGCCGCGCTCAAAGTGGGTAACGCCCGCATTTTCAATATTGATATCCGCCGTTTGTGTCATCAAACGCGCTTTGGGGATACGCGGCATTGTCTGCAAATCCCGAACGCTCCAGTCCACCAGCTTTTCGGTATCAATCTGCACACGGTAAGCTGTTTTTTGCTTAATCCTATCCCACAACTCGCGAAATTCCGGTGAAATCAGCACCTGTTTATTGAGCCGCACCGTTACCTCACGAGAGGCATCACGCAAAGGCGGACGCTGGTCAGCTCGAGTAATGATATTTTCAAAACGGCTGCGGGCTGCTTCAAACTTTTTAGGCAAGTCCAAAGTGCCGCTGAGCAGGGCGCTTTTCATGGTATCCTTTATTTTTCCGGTTTTCGTGATATAGTCTTTTTTTTCAAAGTGATTCATGAGCTGGGTGGCTTCCTCATAGCTCACCGTTTTTTCTACCGTGATAGTTTCAGTATAAGCTTGTCCGACAATATCGTCAGCCTTGACCGTTGCGCCTGTCTGAATTGCCAGTGCAAGGCTTTCCTTGGCTGTTTCCATCTGCGGCGGAAGTGGGGCAGTCTGTTCCACAATTGCTGCCTTAGCTGATTCGGTTGGTGTGCCATCTTTGGTCAGATAGCCGTGAGTGACCATATAATCCACTACGAGCTTTGCATCCTGTGCATCCACTGTCTTTTCCTGCACGATTTTTTCCTCGTAGGTCATGCCTTGGAATAGGCTAAGCTGTAAAATGCCAAACTTTACGCCAGTCTCCGATTCGATTTCACGCTGCAAGGTTTCCGCAAACTCCGAAAAGCTCTCGTTCGCCATCACGTGCAGGACATTGATATTTTTATCTTCAATTCGCTCACCGTCTTGATTGACACAAAGGTGCAGACCTCGACCAACCTTTTGACGGCAGGTGAAGGTGGATTTTTGTTCAATCAGCGTACATACCTGAAAAACATTGGGGTTATCCCATCCCTCTTTCAATGCGGAATGCGACCAAATAAAACGAAGCGGGCAGTCAAAGCTGAGCAGCCACTCCTTATCCTTCATGATGGTGTTATAGGTATCGTAATCGGCTATGGTATCGCCCTTGGTATCCTTGAAAGAACCTTTCTTGTCCTGCGAAAAATAGCCGTTATGGACAGCCTGCACATCTGCGGGAAACTGCTTTTTCAGCTCTGCATATTTGGGCAGGTTCAAAAGCTCCTGATAGGTCTGCTCAAACATCTGCGTATAGATCCCTTTTTCGCCGTTAGGTGGGTGTTCATAAGGATACTTTGTGAACCACCTAAAAATTTGGGGTATAAGGCGGACAGTTTTGACTGTCCGCCTTTTGCTATGCCTTAAATTGCAGCTGGCAGATCATCATCAAACAGTATTTCATTATCCGTTCCGTAGAACTCTTCTATAGAAGGAATATCAAATTCCTCTTTGACATCGTTCAGCATCCCAATGTCACGATAATGAATCCAAATATCTTGCGGAGCGGTACGGGAGTATTTCTCAGTCTTTTCACTTACCACAACTTTTGCAATGAACATTCGAAGCAGCTCCGGTGTCAGCTCGGTTACCGCTGTGGCGTTTTCAATAAGGGCTGTGTTCGGAAGTTGCACTTTGGGTCTGCTTGTCTCGCACAAAGCTGATACGGAGGCAGGAGGGTATTATTGATAATGATTTTGTGAAAAATTTATGCTCGCGGGGTATAACCAAATGATAAATTTTCAGATCGCAAGAATTAATCTGTTTTTTATAAATTAGAATTTCTTGACGTTTCTTTTATACAATGATATACTTTTCATACCCCTATAGGTATATTGGGATATGCAGAAAGGAGTGTGACAATATGCGCCAGTGTATGGATGCGGATAATCTGCATAGAAGAATAAACAAAATAATGGGACAAATTAAGGCAATTGATAAAATGGTTGATGAGGATATCCCCTGTGAAGATGTTTTAATCCAAATAAATGCGGCAAAAAGCGCTTTGCAAAAGGTTGGTCAGGTTGTTTTGGAGGGGCATTTAAATCATTGCGTCCGGGAAGGGATCGAACACGGCGACGCCGACAAAACGATAGCAGACTTTTCTAAAGCAGTTGAACATTTTTCAAGAATGACATAGTTCCAGGGAAAAAATAACAAACACAGAAAAGACAGGCTTTAGGCGGGACATCATAGGGACAAAATGTGAACTGGATATATCCCTATGATAGGGGCGGACAGCTTCGGCTGTCCCCATTTTTTTGCCTATACAGGCTGAACGGCATCTTGGATATCTCCAAAACCGTACTCTTCAGATAGGGCTTCCTACGTCTTCTCTTGCTCCATCGATGTACCCATTGGCCTGCGCGGTAGTAAATCCAGATATCCTGATCGACGGTACAAGAATATTTCTGTGTTTTTACCCATCACAATTTTTTTCGGTATCTGATATTGACGGTATACAGAATAATGATATTCAAACGTCCAATTCCCGCAGAAGCACCATTAGTGGCTTCCGTTAATAGCGATATGGAATAAGCCCTCGCACTTGGAATGAGAAAAAGGCAATCGAAATTCGATTGCCTTTTCTTGTTGACAAAACCATACCTAAGGGGGTATACTCATATTGAGTTATGCCCATACCCCCATACCCATATGTTTTGGGCTTTGGTGTATATGCGATTCAGAAACTAATAAACAAGTTCCTTATACTGAAATGGGGGATGTATTTGATACCGCTTGCAATAGCTCCCATAGGCGAGAAACACAAAATACAGGCTATATACGGGAGCGAAAATGTACGTTCGCATTTGGAAAGTCTTGGCTTTACTTGTGATAGCGAAATAGGTGTTGTTTCTAAAACCTACGGAAATCTAATTGTTATGGTTAAAGGTTCACGTGTAGCGTTAAGCGAGGATTTAGCAAAAAAAATTATGGTGTAATGTGTCAGGAGATAGAAAGAATGTTTTGCATCAGCACAACTTAGCTATCCATACACTTATTCCATTGTGGAAAGGGGGATAGGTCGGTGACACTATCAACGGTCCCCTTTGGGGAAGAATATGTTATAAAGGGTATGTGGTGCAATGATTATGAACGTACACTATTGGAAACTGTTGGGCTGACTTGTGATAGTGTGGTCTATATCGTAACGAAGACATTTGGCTGTTTTCTCGTTGGGATAAACGGCACCTGTGTAGCATTAGACGAGGAATTGGCAAGAAGAATTATGGTGGAAATAAAGGAGGATTTGATATGGCGACACTACGAGACACAGTAATTGGTAAAACGGTTAAAGTCAAAAAAATCCATGGCGAGGGTGCGGTAATACGCAGGATTATGGACATGGGCATTACCAAAGGCGCAGAGGTATTTGTACGAAAGGTTGCTCCTCTTGGTGACCCTATCGAGGTACGGGTACGGGGTTATGAATTGTCATTGAGGAAATATGACGCTGAAATGATTGAAGTGGAGTAATCCTTTTTTTTAGCCAGCGAGTTAGTCTATTATAACTTAACTTTTATAAAGGAGGGTGTTTTATGCAAATTACAATAGCACTTGCCGGTAATCCAAACTCCGGCAAAACGACATTGTTTAACGCTATGACTGGTTCTACCCAGCGTGTTGGCAACTGGCCGGGCGTTACAGTTGACAAAAAAGAGGGCAGATTAAAGAAATTCAACAAAGACGCCACTTTGATTGATTTACCAGGTATTTACTCCTTATCACCTTATACGGTTGAGGAAGTGGTAAGCCGTGACTATTTGGTGAATGAAAAACCGGATGTAATTATCAATATCGTAGACGCTGCGAATATTGAAAGAAACTTATATCTGACGACGCAGCTCTTAGATATTGGTATCCCTGTTGTCATTGCTCTGAATATGATGGACGTAGTGCAGAAAAGCGGAGATAAAATCAATTCAAAAGCCCTTTCCAAGGACCTCGGCTGCCCTGTTGTTGAAATCAGTGCATTAAAGGGAACGGGCATTAAGGAGCTGGCTGATACAGCAACTTCGGTTGCTCAATCGAAAAACCACGCCGCATTTGACCGCAAGTTTTCCTCGCCTGTTGAGGAAACGCTGGCAAAAATTGAAAGCCTTATTAAATGCAAGGTGTCGGACGACAATCTGCGGTGGTATAGTATAAAATTCTTTGAGCGCGATAAGAAAGTGCTGGAGCAAAACAAACTGCCGGGTAATATCAATAGCCAAATTGAACAGGCAATAAAAGCGTGTGAAGAAAAGCTTGACGATATAAGTTTGTCGATCATTACCGGCGAAAGCTACGATTATATCGCTCAAATGATAAAAGATTCCGTTGTGAAGTCCGGCAGACAAACGACACCGTCCGATAGGATTGACGCCATTGTAACAAATCGTTGGATGGGCTTGCCTATATTTGTGCTTGTAATGTTTGTGGTTTACTATGTTTCGGTAACCTCTGTCGGAACACTTGTAACCGACTTTACGAATGATATGGTCGTTGGCGAGTGGATACAAACCCCTCTTGGCGACTGGCTGACTTCCATCGGAACCGCCGACTGGCTGACAGGATTGATTGTTGATGGTATTGTGGGCGGCGTTGGCGCGGTTTTGGGCTTTATGCCGCAAATGCTAATTCTGTTCTTCTTCCTTGCCATACTGGAGGATTGCGGCTACATGGCGCGTGTCGCGTTCCTGATGGACAGGGTTTTCCGCAAGTTCGGATTATCCGGCAAGAGCTTCATTCCCCTGCTTATTGGTACAGGCTGTGGCGTGCCCGGTATTATGGCGGCACGTACCATTGAGCAGCAGCGTGACCGCAGAATGACAATTATTACAACTACATTCATGCCTTGCGGGGCTAAATTGCCCATCATAGCGTTAATTGCCGGTGCGCTGTTTGGCGGCGCATGGTGGGTTGCACCCTCGGCATATTTTGTCGGTATCGGCTCGGTTGTCATATCAGGTATTATGCTTAAAAAGACAAAACCTTTCATGGGTGACCCCGCGCCTTTTGTTATGGAGCTTCCCTCCTACCATTTCCCTGTGCCGGGGAATATTGGCCGCAGCATGTTAGAGCGCGTAATCGCCTTTGCTAAAAAGGCCGTTACGGTTTACATGCTGGCAAGTATTTTGGTGTGGTTCACTTCCAGCTTTGGAGTTATAAACGGCACGTTTGGCATGGTAGATGATATGAACGACAGCGTTCTACATACTATTGGGACAAGTTTCATGTGGATTTTCAATCCGCTGGGCTTTGGCCGTTGGGAGGCTGCCGTTGCTACGATCATGGGTCTTGCAGCGAAAGAAGAAATCGTCGGTGTGTTTGGTGTGCTGACTTCAATCGGCGACGCTGACCTTGCCTTTGAAATGGTGGACACAGCTAATACGACCGGTCTTGCACCTATTGCGGCGTTATTCAACAGTGGACTGGCCGCCTATTCGTTCCTTGTGTTCAATTTGCTTTGTGCGCCTTGCTTTGCCGCCATCAATACGATCCGGCAGGAAATGAACAATTGGAAATGGTCAGTATTTGCTGTTGCGTATCAATGCGGATTTGCATATTTAATATCTTTGTTGATTTACCAGTTTGGTATGCTATTCAGCGGAGGCGGAATTACAGCAGGTTCAATAGCCGCATTTATTATATTAGCAGCGTTTCTTGTTATGTTGTTTCGTCCTGTACCCGCACCCCACAAAAAACAGATTACAACCAATCAAAAAGTATCATCGTCAGTATAAAGGGGTGACTGTTTATGGAGTGGCTGGCTAACAATGCTTCTACACTTATTATTGGCACGTTGCTTTTAGTGGCAGTAATATTTGCAATACGTTACTTGTGGAAAAAGGCAAAAGCCGGGCAATGTGTCGGTTGTTCAGAATGCGACGGCCATCACGGAACAAGCGGCTGCCATTGTTCCACTAACAAAGAACAGTAAGCATATAAAAACAGGGGTGCGACAGCAGGTACAGGCCGTCGCGCCCCTGTTTTTAGTAAGTACATAAGGTATCTTATTTGCTCTTATAAGTATTGACATGGCATACGTATGCGAGTATTATATACCTATACCCCCATATGTATTAGAGAGGATGATGTAATTGATAAAACTAATAAAAGACGGCGAAAAAAGGACTGTTGTATTTCTTATAATCTCATTCATTTCAGTCATATTCAGCTTCTTCAATGTCGGGAATTTACCCATTGACGCCGCATGGGTAGCAATTCTGCTGTGTGGCATTCCGATCATTAAGGGCGCCGTTGTCGGCCTTGTTACTGAATTTGACATTAAAGCCGACGTGCTTGTATCCATCGCTTTAATCGCATCGGTGATTATTGGCGAGATCTTTGCCGCCGGTGAAGTAGCCTTTATTATGGCGCTCGGGGCATATTTGGAGGAACGCACCGTGGCGAAAGCCCGCGCGGGCATTGAAAAATTGGTGCATCTCACCCCGACAACCGCAAGGGTTGTCAGAAATGGTGAAGAAATCGTCGTCCCGGCCGAACAGGTCGGACTTGGTGATATTCTGCGTGTGCTCGCGGGCGAAACCATTGCGGTGGACGGCGTCATCATTAGCGGCCAAACCTCCGTAAATCAGGCCGTGATGACAGGCGAATCCCTGCCGGTGGACAAGAGCGCCGGAGACGAGGTTTTCAGCGGAACGGTCAACCAATTCGGCACCTTCGATATGAAAGCCACAAAGGTGGGCGAGGACAGCTCCCTGCAAAGGATGATCCGGCTGGTTCAGTCGGCGGACGCCGGCAAAGCAAAGATTGTCGGGATTGCGGACAGGTGGGCTACCTGGATTGTGGTTATTGCCTTACTTTCTGCCGGCGGCACCTGGCTCGTTACAGGCGAAATCATACGCGCTGTAACCATATTGGTCGTGTTCTGCCCTTGTGCCTTGGTGCTGGCCACGCCCACGGCAATTATGGCCGGGATAGGAAACGCGACGAAATTCGGCATCCTGATCCGAGAGGGTGACGCGCTGGAAAGGCTATCCGAGATAAAACGAATCACCTTTGATAAAACAGGTACGCTTACATATGGAAAGCCCGATGTAGCGGCCGTTGAGAGCTTTGATTCCAGGCTGTCCGCTGATGAGTTGTTGTCCCTGACGGCCTCCGCGGAGCTGCGGAGCGAGCACCCGTTGGGCAAAGCCGTTGTAGCTTATTACAAGGCTGCCTCAAATATGGTTTTACCGGAACCTGAAGATTTTCAGATGCTTGCGGGACGCGGCGTTTCCGCCGCTGTGAACGGCCGCGCCATACTTGCGGGCAACGCGGAAATGCTGCGGGACAACTCCATTCCGATTCCGCAGGCAATAACGGACAAAGCGGACGGATACCGAAACGACGGCTGCACCATCATTTTTGTTTCGATGGATGGTATTGCGTCAGGCTTTATCGCATTGTCCGATACTTTGCGCCCCGACGCAGTGGACATGGTCAGACGTATTGAAAAAATCGGCGTAAAATGCGTGCTGCTCACGGGTGACAACCACCATGCCGCTTCCCATATGGCAAAGATCGCGGGCATTCATGACGTGCATACCGATTGCCTGCCGGAAAATAAAATGTCGGTCATCGAACAGTATCAAAAGGGCGGCGAGCCGGTCTGCATGGTTGGCGACGGCGTAAATGACGCGCCTGCGCTGAAAAAATCGCATGTGGGAATTGCGATGGGGGGTATCGGCAGCGATATCGCTGTGGACGCCGCTGATATTGCCCTGGTCGGCGATGATATAAAGAACATTCCCCATTTGCTTGCCTTGTCGAAACGGACGATGAATACCATCAAGCTCAATATGACGCTGTCTATGGCACTTAATTTTGCCGCCATTATTCTGGCCATGGCCGGGCTTCTCGGACCTGTTGTGGGCGCGCTGGTACATAATGTCGGCTCGGTCGCTGTTATTATTAATTCATCATTATTGTTAAATTGGAAGGAGCATGAAAGATGAAATCAATAATTTTTACAACCGCCGGCCTGCTCGTCGGAATCGCATTGATCGCAGGGGGCAGATATTATCTGCTGAAAGAAAAGGACGATAAAGATTCCGCTAAAATATACGGGACATTTGTAGGCATCGGTGCCCTGATAGTAATAGGCATGGTTATTAAGATTATCGTGGCAGGTTTTTAATCGTTCCTTAATTCTGTGCCCTCTTTCCCTGTCAAATAAGCGCGCTGCTAACGGTACTCGCCAGTATTGTTTCCTGAGTTTAGACCTAAATGAAGTAATGAACCGAGGCGATGTAATAAGAGGTGTAAAACAAATGGAAAAGTTATCTGCTGCAATGGAAAACTACTTGAAGACAATCTACTCCATATGCCGATTTAATACAATGACGCATGTGAGTGAAATTGCTGCGAAAATGAATCTAAGCAAAGCAAGCGTCTGTCGTGCAACAGATATTTTATCAGATAAGGGATTGAGCCGCAAAGATAAATATCGTGATTTATCTTTTACGGCCGAAGGGTTATATCAAGCCGAGCTTATATCCAATAAGTACGATATCATTCAAACTTTTCTGAATGAAGTTTTGGATGTTGACCCATCTGTTGCAGAGAAGGATGCGTGCAGCTTTGAACACAG
This sequence comes from Pelotomaculum sp. PtaB.Bin013, assembly GCA_002067515.1. Lineage (GTDB taxonomy): Bacteria > Bacillota > Desulfotomaculia > Desulfotomaculales > Pelotomaculaceae > Pelotomaculum_D > Pelotomaculum_D isophthalicicum. The sequence continues at coordinate 21,411 of MVQK01000001.1, forward strand.
TATCAGTTTGAAAAGCTTGCAGTCGATGAAACATTGTATAAAAAACAATAAAATGGATGAAACCGTAAGGAAGAAAAGTGAGCAATTTTGAGTAAATACTTAATTTAGACAGATTATGGCTGGTTTTATATACAGCACGGAGTACGACGGGTACGGTTATAAAAATCGTACCCGTTATTTGCTTCCACTTAAACTATTATCCAGATAAATCAAAAGCGAGCTGTTCCGGAATAAAAAGCACCAATGCAATATTTAAAAAAGCAAATCCGAATCTCTTTCCGCAGGAAAGGTTTGGATTTGCTTTTTGCTTCCGTATTCAGCTTGCCGTATAGGGTGGGTTCACAACTTATCCTTATGACTACTCGCCTTAAACCCCGAGGTTTTATTTTTTACCGCTGTCCTTCTTGGTACTTTCGAACGTTGGCGTTTTTTCGTTGATTCTACTGGGGGAAAGAAAGCAAATAAGGGGGGTTGGGGAAAAATAAGCCGTCAATTTAACCGTCATTAATGAAAAAGAAAAAGACTTCCACGATCCAGAAGTCCCTTGTAAATTTCTTTTTAAAAAGCGCCTTTTTTTCTTCTTTTCAATTTTTACTGATTTAGTTATTAGTGAATTGAATGGTGCCCGAGACCGGAATCGAACCGGTACGAGCCGCGAAGCTCGCAGGATTTTAAGTCCTGTGCGTCTGCCAGTTCCGCCACTCGGGCATATAGCGCTAAATCGCAAAGCTATTTTAGCACATCCAAAATTGGATTGTCAACCGATCGATCATCATGCCGCTCTATTCAATGAGAGGTATACTGTTATACAAGAAAGCAAAGAAGGAGTAAATGGTTGTTTGTAGAATCATGACTAAATATAAATGGTGAGGGGGAAATAATATGAACTTTGAGAAACTCAGAATACCGGTTGATAAACTAAGGCGAATTTGTAGCCGTGATGAGTTTGATTTTTGTAAAACAACTGTTGATGTTTCCCCGCTTGACGGATTTATCGTTCAGGAACGCGCGGTAAGGGCTATGCAATTTGGCCTGGCCATGAACGCACCTGGTTATAATATTTTTGTCGTCGGACCTTCGGGCACGGGCAAAGGCACTTACACACAGGCTGTTGTATCTCAGGTGGCTGCGGGTAAACCCGCGCCGGACGACTGGTGCTATATACACAATTTTAATGACCAGGATCGCCCTATGGCTGTTTCATTACCTGCCGGAGAAGGTTACGGCTTTCAAAAAGACATGGAAGAATTGGTGGCCGACCTGCGGGTTGCCATACCAAAAGCCTTTGAAGACGGTGATTATGAACAACAAAAAAGTTTAATTATTGAATCCGTTCAGCAAGAGATGGATGGTTATTTCCAGGCGCTTGAACAGGAAGCGAGGGAATCTGGTTTAAATGTGAAACAGACCCAAAGAGGAGTTGTCTTTATACCGCTTAAAGATAACAAACCCATTCCACCCGAGGAATTTGACCGAATTCCTGTAGAAGAACGCCATAAGATAGAAGAGAAAGGGCGAAGGCTGCAAAAAAAGTTTGATGAAACTTTGCATACCGGCCGGGTACTGGAAAAACAGGCCAAAGAAAAAATTGAAGAATTGGAAAAGCAAATTGCTCTATTTGCTGCAGGTCCCATTGTTGACAGGCTTTTGGCAAAATACGATCCATTTCCGCCAATTGTGGAGTATCTAAGAGAGGTATTAAGGGATATAACGAAAAACACTGTTACTTTTAAAAACCAGGTGTCTGAGCCGGCTGTGCCGTCTATTCCAGTCCAAATCCAGCAGGATGATGTTGATCAATATACCCGTTACAAAGTCAATCTTTTCGTTACGAACAATAAAAATGCAGGAGCCCCTGTTATAACGGAACCCAGTACTAGTTATTACAACATTTTTGGAAAGGTCGAATATCGCAGCCATGTGCTTTCTTCCTATACGGATTTTACAATGGTAAAGCCCGGAGCGATTCACCGGGCAAATGGAGGATATCTCATTCTGCAGGCTAAAGATGTTTTGAGTGACCCGTTAACCTGGGATACGCTGAAGAAAGCTATCAAATACAGGCAAGCTAAGGTAGAAAATATAGGTGAACAATATCGCCTTGTTCCGAATGCTACATTGAGACCGGAACCGATCCCGTTTAACGCAAAGGTAATTCTCATCGGTTCTCCGCATCTATATCAGCTATTGTATAGTATTGACGAAGACTTTCAGAAACTTTTTAAAGTTAAGGTTGATTTTGATACTGAAATGCCCCGGACTCCGGAAAACTTGCGCAAGTATGCTTCCTTTGTCAGTACCGTTTGCCGTGAAGACAACCTGATACATTTTGATTGGAGCGGTTTGGGCAAACTGACCGAGTACGGTTCTTACCTGGCGGGACATCAGGATAAACTTTCCACTCGGTTTAATGAAGTAATTGAGATCGTTTATGAAGCGGCGGCGTTTGCTCAAATTGAAGGCTCTTCCTTTGTTGAATCAAGTCATGTTCAAAAAGCTATAAAAGAGAGGAGATACCGTTCCAGCCGGATAGAAGAAAAATTCCAAGAGTTAATTATCAATAATTCAATAATGATCGATACTCAAGGCTGTGTTGTAGGGCAAGTTAATGGTCTTGCCGTGAGCGAATTTGGTGGTTATGTTTTTGGCAGGCCGGTTCGTATTACCGCAAGGACATATCTGGGACGTGGCGGTATTATAAATATTGAGCGTGAGGCGCAAATGAGCGGTAGTATTCACTCAAAAGGCATCCTTATTTTGGCCGGTTACCTGGGTGGAAAGTTTGCCCAGAAAAAACCGCTCGGTATTACCGCGCAAATTACTTTTGAACAATTATATGACGGTGTAGAGGGAGACAGCGCTTCCAGTGCCGAACTTTACGCGATTCTATCCAGCTTGTCAGGACTTCCTCTTAAGCAGTGTTTGGCGGTTACTGGTTCAGTTAATCAGTTCGGTGAGATTCAGCCAATTGGCGGAGCGACCGAAAAGATAGAAGGTTTCTTTGATATCTGTAAAGCAAGAGGTTTATCAGGAGAACAGGGTGTAATAATACCGATTCAAAATTTAGAAAATTTAATGCTGAAGGAAGAAATCCTTGATGCTGTGAATGAAGGTAAATTCCATATATACGCGGTTAAAGATATTGAAGAAGGCATTGAACTATTAAGTGGAGTTGCAGCGGGAAAAATGATGGAAGACGGTACCTACCCCAAGGGTAGTGTTATGGACCTGGTCGAACAAAAGATTAATGAGAATAACAATTAGTTACCCACAAAAGTTTAGAGACAGATAAATAGGTGACGGCAAAACTGAAGGAATAGTTATGTTTGCCGGCTCTCAAATAGCTTAAGTAATGCTTTACCAGACGCATCTTCTGGTGAATCCGAAAAAATTTCTATTGATTCATCTTTGTAATACCATTGATTGCTCTCTTTAATATAACCAAGGACGAAGTCTTTTTTAGCTCTTATTCTTAGTTCATCGAGCAGCCTGCCAAGACGGGGCAGCCATACCAGTTCACCCATTTCCCGGAGGGATAAGACTATTTTTCTCTCTCTTTCATGGCGGGAGATAATTGGTTCAATAATTTCTTCGCCTGCTTCACCGAAAACAATTGTAAGGTCACCTACTCTAGGTTCCCATGATAAGTACTTGGCCAGTTGCTTGGCCAGAGATAAGCTGAGCACCGTATAACCCCCTTAATTTATAGCTAAATAATTAACGGGTGATAATGATAAATGAATTATAACACAGAATCTAATAAATTTCTTTAAAGTATACTGAGGTTGTTTAATAGTTTGTCATACCCTTTTTTAGCGGTTTGATAGGGGTCTGTGATGAATACCGGTATCTATTTTATATATTTTTGGTCCAGCCCGGCAACGAAAACGAGGATCTTGGCTACCGCTTCATATAATTCCGGTGGTATCTCTTTTCCGATTCCCAGGTCGTACAAGGTTTTGGCCAGAGATTGGTCGCGGTACACCGGTACTCCGGTTTTTTTAGCTATCTCTTTGATCTTTTGCGCTTTTAGTCCTTTACCGGCAGCTACCACTATTGGCGCGCCATCTTTGCCTGGTTCATAGCGCAGAGCGGTGGCAATTTCTTTCCGTAAATCTTCCATAGTACTTACCTCAAATTTCTCTATTGAGCAAGTAAGCTTCAAACTTAGGGAGCAATTCATTTGTAAGCCCGCCAAGACCTGCGCGGGCCTGGCTGGTTAAGGATACTTCATTAAATCCGATTTCCTTTAAGGCGTCTCTTATTGGAGAGAAATTTTCCCGAAGGATTTTACTGGAATTTTCGTTTTCAGTAAAATATTTGACAGATAAAAAATTGTTTCTCCATGACAGATTTATCCAGATGTGGCCCATATTATCAGTATCGATGTGAACAAATATTTCTGTAACCGGCCTGTCAACGGTTGCGGAATCGGCCGCGTTTCTCTCGTTTAACCTGGCAAAAAATCTGGCTTCCGGAAAAAGCTCAGAACGCAGGGGCAGGGGGGTAAAGGCCGGTGAGTTGACAGTTGGTTCTATGATTTGCTTGGTTTCAACTCGCGTTGGTAACTTTTCAGGCTGGCTGTTATCCAGCGCTTCAAGCACTTTCTTGCCAAGAGCCATCGCATCACGTGTGCTTGCGGCGCCTTCCGGCTTAGGTGCGGGTGACACCTTGCTGATATTACGGTTGGTCATTTCAAAAAGTAAATTGGTTAATAAATTAATATTCATTGCTGCCAACCCCTTTCGATTAATCAGCCTATTTAAACAATCGACTCATCTATACTTTTTGTGAAGGGGGTAAGTTTTTAATAAAAAGGATTATAATGACAGAAGGAGAATGAATAAGATAGAGAATTTGGTGGTGTCTTAATGGATTTGCCGGTTATATTTACTACAGCTTTCATAATAGGCTTTTCGGGGGCTATGGTACCAGGGCCGTTGCTGACTGTGGCGATTGGTGAGAGTTTCCAATTGGGTTTTATCGCCGGTCCTTTGCTAATGCTTGGGCACGGACTTCTAGAAATAGCCCTGATCTTCGCGCTTGCCGGCGGACTCTCGGTTTTCTTGACTCAAACCCTTGTATCGCATATCATTGCAATAGCCGGGGGAATTTTCCTTGTTTATATGGGCTATGGAATAGCCAAGGACGCTTACATAGGGAAATTTTCATTTAACTTACAACAGGAAGATACAGGATCTGAGAGCACGGTAATAAGTGAGTCAAGTGCAGTTGCTGTTGGGAAAAGGAGAATGCGCGTTGTTGCGATGGGTATTCTGGTCAGTCTTTCTAATCCATACTGGACGATTTGGTGGGCGACTGTCGGTCTGGCTTATATAACTATGTCTTTGAACAGCGGTTATACCGGTCTAACAGTTTTTTTTACAGGGCATATCCTGGCTGATTTCACTTGGTACAGCCTGGTGGCCGCGGTAGTGGCCGGCGGCAGAAAGTTTTTAAGCGGTGGTGTGTACAAGGGTGTTCTTTTAGTCTGCGGCGTTTTTATGATTGGGCTGGGAGGCTACTTTCTTTACAATGGCCTTTTTGCATGAACATTTTAGCTTGCGGTAAAAATAAACCATGATAAAAAGGAGGAAGAATACTGTTATGTCAATAGTATATTGCGGAATATGCCCGCACCCGCCGATTGCCGTGCCGGAAGTTGGCCGGGAAGAATCCAAAAAGGTTGTTGCGACCCAACAGGCGCTTGTTGAATTGGGTAGGCGGGTTAAACAAAGCGGTGCCGAGACGGTCGTAATAATATCCCCGCATGCTCCGCTTTTTCGGGATGTGATTGCGATTAACCGGGTACCGGAGTTAATAGGGGATCTGGCAAGTTTTAGGGCGGGAGAACTAAAGTTTCGTCTGAACAACGACCAGTTGTTGGCTGACAGTATTAACGGCCAGGCTGCCGGTTTGGGTATTGATATTTTAGATCTGAATGAAGATATTGAAGAAATATATGATATCAACCTGGACCTCGACCATGGTGTTACCGTGCCTCTTTATTTTCTCCAAAAGGGTGGCGTGGATCTGCCGTTTGTTCATGTGTCTATGGCCATTGCGCCGGTAGAGAAGCTTTATCTTTTCGGACTCGCGGTGCGCCGGGCTGCAGAGTCGCTGGGCCGAAAAGTAGCCTTGCTGGCTAGCGGAGACCTGTCTCACGGACTGACTAAGGACGCGCCCGGCGGCTACCTGCCGCGGGGTAAAGAATTCGATGAAGAGCTTGTCCGGTTGCTTTCCATTCCGGATATCGAAGGCGTGTTAAAAATGGATCAATCCTTGGTGCAATTGGCTGGTGAATGTGGCTACCGTTCTATTGTCATGATGCTGGGGGCGCTGGATGGCTACGGTGTCAAAGCTGAGATTTTGTCTTACGAGGGGCCTTTCGGAGTCGGCTATATGGTGGCTTCCTTAGAACCGTCTGGAGAAAATATGGCGCAATCCATCCTGGCTAAAATGGAGGACGAGCAAAAAAATAAAATAGCGCTGCGCCGTGCGGAAGAAAGTTTCTTGGTGAGAGTTGCCAGGGAAACCCTGGAAAGACACGTTAAAGGCGAGCCCCCTGTGGATGTGTCAGGTGTACCTGATGAATTCAAGAAGAGAGCCGGCGTTTTTGTATCAATTAAAAAACGTGGGAGTCTGCGTGGTTGTATCGGTACCATTACGCCAACCAAACGAAGCATAGCCGAAGAAGTGGCTGCCAATGCCATCAGTGCCGGGATAAACGACCCGCGCTTCCAGCCGGTTGGTCAAGAGGAATTGGCAGACCTGGAGTATTCTGTTGATGTGCTTCAGCCGCCTAGGCCGGTCAAAAGCTACGATGAACTTGATCCTAAAAAGTATGGGGTAATTGTCCGGACCGGGCTGCGGAGCGGCTTGTTACTGCCAAACCTTGAAGGAGTTGATACTGTCGAAGAACAGGTTTCCATAGCGCGCCAAAAAGCCGGAATCAAAGAGTATGAACAGGCGGAGTTGGAAAGGTTCGAAGTAACCAGGTATAAATAATCATAAGGAGTTATTATAATTGCGAGAAGCTTTGTTTTATGAAAAAAAAGAGCAAAATTTGACTGCTTGCCGGCTCTGCCCGAAGCTCTGCACTATCCGGGAAGATAAGTCCGGTTTCTGCCGGGTGAGAGAGAATCGTAAAGGCACGCTTTACGCAGCCAACTACGGCAAAGTGACTTCTTATGGCATGGATCCGATTGAGAAAAAACCTTTGTATCATTTTTACCCTGGTTCTTATATATTGTCCTTTGGCACTATGGGGTGTAACCTGCGTTGCGGATTTTGCCAGAACTGGAGCATTGCCCACGGAGATCCTGATACGGCTGATGTTACACCGGAACAAGCTGTCAATATGGCCAGACGGCAGATAGCGGACGGCTACCCAAATGTCGGCATCGCATACACATATTCAGAACCTTTTATGTGGTACGAGTTCGTGTTGGATACAGCCCGGCTGGCCGGTAAGGCAGGGCTGAAAAATGTTCTGGTTACCAATGGTTACGTAAACGAGACTCCGCTGCGGGAAATTCTACCGTATATTGACGCCATGAATATTGACATTAAAGGTTTTACAGAAGATTATTACCGGAAAAGTTGCGTTGGCAGGCTGGAACCGGTACTGCGAACGATTGAGATAGCTTATGCTCAAAGATGTCATGTTGAATTGACCAACCTGCTGGTGACAGGTCTTAACGACTCTTCTGAAGAGATCGAAAAGCTGGTTGATTGGATTGTTTCCCTGGACCGGGAAATACCGCTCCATTTTTCCAGGTATTTTCCCAATTTTGAAATGGATTTGCCGGCAACACCGCTTGAAACGTTAAGGCGAGCCGGGGATATAGCCAGGAAGAAGCTTTCCTATGTTTACATCGGCAACGCCCGGGAACTGGGTGCTCAAGACACCTACTGCCCCGAATGTGGAGAAAAATTAATTAGCAGAACAGGTTATAATATCCGCACAAATGGCCTTGATGGTGAGAGATGCCGTAATTGTGGCAGGAGAATTAGTATCGTTGGGTGATTTCGTGGCATAGATAGAGGACGTTTTAGAACAATTATGATTAAGGTTGGACCAAAGGTGCCACCAATATGCCGGCGCGTCAAAGCGCCGGTTTCTTCTAGTGAAGAGGGGACCTTTGGGCATGCACTTGATTTAAGTTTTATGGTCTTTTAGCAGCATGTAAAGACTTTTTGTAAAATTTTTATCATCATCCGACGTCCTTTTAGCCGGTCCTTTGGTTCTGCCGCCGCTTCTCCGGTGTTTTGCTTTCAGTTCCCTTTCTTCCAGCAGAAAATCAATAGTGTCCGGGCTGAAAATACGTCCTGAAGGGGATAATGCCGCAGCCCCCTTACCCAGAGTCATTGCAGCCAGACCCCAGTCTTGTGTGATTACAATATCTCCTTTGACGGCTAATTTCATTATTTCCATGTCTGCCTCTTGGGGAGCGTTTCCAACCACGATATGATTTTCAGAATCGATCTTGTGATTGAAGTTGGCTACGGTAATCATAGGCAGTGAAAGTTGTGCGGCAGCCTGCCGGCATATTTCCAGCACACTTTTAGGGGTAGCGTCGGCGTCTATTATTATTCTCATAAATTAATAACCATCCTCGAGTATATGTATAGGTATTTGCAAAAATCGTTGTTCCTAATCCATATAATGCTTTGTTAATGTTATAGATTCACCTTCTTGAACTTAGGAGAAGTTATAAAATATAATTATATATTAAGAAAAGTTGATTCTCTATATGGAAGGGAGGTTAAAACAATGCCTGCCAATCTCACACCAATATATTATAAAGCTGAAGAAAATTTTAAGAAAGCCGTTACTGTATCGGAAAAAATTGCCGCTCTGGAGGAAATGCTCGCGGTGATACCAAAGCACAAAGGTACTGAAAAGATGCAGGCAGATTTAAAAAAGCGCCTTTCCCGGCTTAGGGAGGAAGGGCAGAAGAAGTCAAAAAAAGGCCGTATAGATCCTTTCTGGGTGGAAAAGCAGGGCGCCGGACAAGTGGTATTGTTTGGGTTCCCTAACACCGGCAAGTCATCTTTACTTGCAACCGTAACCAGGGCCAGACCGAAAATAGCTGAATATCCCTTTACTACGACTTTGCCTATGACCGGTATGATGGCTTATCAGGATATTTTGTTCCAGATGGTTGATACACCACCAATCACAGAAGAATTGGTTCCTGACGGCCTGTCGGGCACTCTGCGTAACGCTGATGCTTTATTAATTTTGGTCGACGCTGGTTCGGATAATTGTCTTGAACAGCTTCTAACGTGTTATGATTATCTAAAAGAAAAGAAGATTATGGCTGATGAGGTTTCGCCTGGAACGCGCGCCATATCAGCTGACCGGTGCATGGTGCTTGCAACCAAAGCAGAAGTGGATAATAGCGCTGAACATATTCAAATTATGAATGAACTTGGGCCGCCCGATCTTGAAATAATCCCAGTTTCAGCAACAACGGGGCTTGGCCTGGAAATAATGCGGGAAAAAATTTTTGAATTGCTGAAGATTATCCGGGTCTATACCAAAACGCCGGGCAAGGCGCCTGATATGAAAACCCCCTTTATACTTAAAAAAGGGAGTAATGTGCTGGACTTAGCTGAAAATATTCATCGTGATTTACCGCAACTGATGAAGAACGTTAGGGTATGGGGTTCAGCCCGTTACGAAGGCCAGTCTGTCAACCGGGATTATCAATTATCTGATCGGGATATCGTTGAGATAAACCAGTAATAAATTTAAGTAATATTTATTTAGACACCTATCGTGTTTTCTGAGGGTAAAATAGAGAATGACCGGCAGTTCGTTAAAAGAGAACTTTTTATAGTTGAGCGATTTTTTAATTTTTGGCTGTACATATTGATGTCTGCCGTTTCTAAAGTATCTGCGAGAGGCTGTTCCGGTCCGTTTGAGGTTGCGCAACCTGTAGAGAGTGAAATTGGTGGTATCTTATTGAAATTATTGTATTTAAACATGGCGTCTGAAAGTTTTTTGCATCTTTGTTCAGCGACTTTTTGCGGAGTTCTGGCCAGCATAACAACGAATTCATCCCCGCCTATTCTAGTCACAATATCTTCCTTGCGAAAAGTATACTTAAGTAGTTTAGCGGCTATAATGAGGGCTTTGTCGCCAAAACGGTGCCCCATGGTGTCATTAATTATTTTGAGGCCGTCAACGTCAATCATAATCATGCTGACGGGGTAATTATCACTGCCTTCAAGTAGTTTAATTTGCTCCTCAAAGTAGTAACGGTTATATAAACCGGTTAGTTTGTCATGGATAAGAAGGTTTTTGTAATGATCGATTTCTTTTTTATAATTTTGTTCGCCGCAGTAATCGGCTTCGGGTAACGCTAGCAGCCCGGAAATTTGAGTAGCGAAAGCGCTGCATATTTTTCTTGATTTTGGTGTCATTTCTGAGCGTTTTTTTAAAACTAGGTATAGTATTCCTTTATTTATTCCGTTCCGATCTTTTAATTCGAATTGTATACAGTTTTTTAATTGTTGTATTTTTTCAAGATCTGAATTGATTAAGGGACTGGAAGAAATTATCTCATAGCCTTCCGAATTACGACAACAAACCATGACTTGGCGCAGGTTGAGCGCTTTCCTGAAAGTATTTGTCAGGGACGCGACTATCCGCGCAGGTTCTTTTATTTGTGAAAAGCTAAGACAATATAGTTCCTCAAAAAGTTCCTTTTTCAAGAAAATCACTCTTTTGCGATGGTTATCTAATATTAATATCGTAAACTTGAATCAATTACTTTACACTTTAAAATGTCTAAAAAGAATTATTATTAAACTATTGCTGTCGCATATCTTGCCAGATTTCTCTTGCCCGTCCAACTATTCCCGGCAAAGTTTCTCTCGCAGGATGTTTTAAAATTGTATCCAACCACCTGAATCCTTCTTTTGAATTGCCTAATTTCAAATTCAATACCCCAAGAAGATAAATAATATTCATTTCCAGCCTTGGATCACTTAAATTTTCCTTTTCATAAGCTTCTTTAAAACGGGCTATGGCAAGCTGCAGGTATTTTATTTCTGAATTAATATCTTTCTTGAACCTGTATAACCAGCTCATTTTCAAGAATATATTGCCTCTTTTGGAATTTTTAATTTTAAGATTTTTCATCGAGAGTATAAATAGAAGAAATGCTTGAATTGAATGTTCAAGGGTGCGTACTCCGCTGTAGTCAAAATTATCATGTTTCCATAATGGTTCGATCTGTTTAAGGATTTCCTCTTTTTGTCCGTCATTAAGTTTTATTAGATAGGTTTCTTCGTTAAATGCATAACCGCATTGGGGACAAATTACTATTTCGTAGTAAATTGGATTTATATGTTCATAGTGGTTGCATAAATCATCATCGACTTTTTTAATACGTAGAGAACTGGACCGGACGTGGGAAGTATTTATTTTATTATCACATATCGGACAGATATATTCTTTCCGGTACAGCATAGTTTTTATTTTTTCATCAGTCAGTTTTTCTTCAGGCAATAGTAATTCTGAAGTGTTATCAACGTCGTCTAAATTCAGTTTAAAACCGGATATGGTGTTAAATGCTTCGGTTAATTCCATATTTTTCATATTTGCCTGTCTAAGTCTTCTGCTTAGGTTAATAATTATTTTAATGGCAACTTCTTGGTTTTCTCTTAAAAAATCAAAAAATTGATTTCTCTCCAACTGAAAAAGGACTGTATCCTCAGCGGCCCTTGCATACGCGGAACGCCCCAACCCGTCGAGCAATGACATTTCGCCGATTATCTCGGGAGGTGTCAACGTCTGAAGAATTATATCATTACCATTAGAGTCGAGATTATATATATCGACTTTCCCCGATAAAACAACATACATGCATGTTCCTTCACCACCTTCCTTGAAGATAGTCGAATTATTTGTAAATCGGACGACTTTTAAGTTTTTTACGAGTTCTTTTAAAATGCTCTCTTCTGTGTCTTTAAGGAAAGGGATTTTTTTCATAATCTTAATAGCTAGTTCTGTATCCAAGATATCACCGCCAAAAATATTATTAATTTTTTTAATTATAACATAAAATGCTGAGACAAATTACCTTAAATGTTTTCTGTTTGTTAAAAAGGAAGAAAAACCAATATTCGTTTGGCATGACAAAAATATTTTTGGTTTCTTTGCATACATCTTTCGTATGAATAATATATCTATATATTAAAGTCAGTTAAAAAATCAAATAAAAATAGACAAGTATAAGTGCGGCAAATACTGGATAGCCTAAGACAACAGAATAGTTATCTAAAACCTCAAATAGAATGTTTCCTTTTTTCCCATTTATTTTCTTATTGTTTTTAATCTGTTTCATGAAATCATGGAAGGATTTTTTATTTATTAGCAGAACTTACTTCTGGTGTAGTTTTATTGCTAATATTTTTACCAGGTAAAGGGGATGGCTATGGAGGTAATTAGTTATACGATCCAAGCGGTTTTAACGGTGTTTACTTTTTATTGCTTTGTTATCTCGCTTTTCGGTTTTTACCGCAAACATGAGGACTGTTTACTACCGCCTAGTTCCCGACTTGCCGTAGTAGTGGCGGCCCACAATGAGGAGAGGGTCATCGGTGAATTAATAAGGAACCTTCATGGATTAAATTACCCAAAAGATTTATATGACATATATGTTGTAGCGGACAACTGTATTGACGATACGGCGAAAATAGCGGCTGAAAGAGGCGCCCTGGTTATTGAAAGGTTTAACAATGTGGAGAAAGGGAAAGGTTATGCGCTTGAATACGCTTTTAACGAAATATTTAATTCCGGCATAGAATATGACGCGGTTGTTGTCTTTGATGCGGACAACCTGGTTTCCAAAGATTTTTTAATGATAATGAACACACACTTGTTAAAGGGCGAAAAGATTATTCAGGGCTATTTGGACACAAAAAATGCCGAGGATACTTGGATAACTAAGGCTATCTATATATGTTACATTATTACAAACCGTTTCTTACAACTGGCAAAATATAATTTAGGTTTGACCTGTGCCCTCGGAGGCACGGGAATGTGTCTTTCTGTTGATGTTCTTAAAAAGTATGGTTGGGGTATGACTTCGCTGACTGAAGATCTTGAATTCCAGACAAAGGCGCTGATGAACAATCTTAAAGTCACCTGGGCGCACGACGCCAGGATTTATGATGAAAAGCCGCTTACTCTGATGCAGTCATGGCGCCAGCGCAAACGCTGGATGCAGGGTCACTGCAACGTAGCCGGGCGTTATATGTTTAAATTATTGTGGGAGGGTATTACCAACAAAAATTTCGCGATGGTTGACGGGGCATTATATTTGGTCCAGCCGTTCTTTTGGATGTTTACCGGGCTAGGTATGATCACCAATATCATTATCGGACCTGAGATATTGATGGAGAACCCCCAGTGGGCGGTATTAGGTTTCTTCGCCCAATTCTTTTACTTTAGCCTGGGGCTGGCGATGGAAAGAGTAAGACCAAAAGTTTATTGGTGGCTGTTTTTTTACCCGATTTTTGCTATTACATGGATTCCTGTTGCATACATCGGGTTTGCCATGCGCAAGAATAAAGAATGGAATCATACTTTGCATATCAGGGATATTAAACATGAAAATCTGCAGAATCTTTATTTGCCAGCCAAAGCTGATGACCGGAGGACCAGTTAGAGTTTAGGTATCAATTCTTGCCCCTAAAATAGGACGAAAATAATGATTAATTAGCAATCCCGTACCACTTTGAGAGTGATACGGGATATCTTTTTTGCTATTTCACGGAATATAAAATTTGATGTATAATTTACTCAGTTTGGAGCAGCGCTTGTTATTAGTGCGATTTTATTTGTAAAAGGTAACTTTTTACTATCCTGTTAACCCTTAAAAAGATTATTTTTACCACAGAATTATTATTGTATTATTATGCATAATTATGTATAATTATAAATATTGGCATAAGCTTGATGGAAGAGTTTAATGTTAAAATGTACATACAATCAGTTGACTTGCGAAGATGTATTAATAAACATTTTCTAATTAAAATGGGAGGTTGCTTTAGTGGAGAGCGAATGTAATCTATCCGGCGGAGTAACAGCGGCTGCCGGCTTTCAGGCGGGCACGGCTTCCGCCGGGATAAAGTATAAGATAAAAAAAGATATAGCTGTAATTTGTTCTAACGTACCGGCAGTAGCTGCCGGGGTTTTTACTACTAACATTGTAAAAGCCGCGCCGGTTTTAGTTTCAATGGAACGTATTGCCGGAGGGAAAGCGCAGGCGATTGTTATGAATAGCGGAAACGCCAATGCGTGCAACGGTGAACAGGGGATGGGCGATGCTCTGGCAATGGCATCCGCGGCGGCCACCGTTCTGGGAATTCCTGAGGAACTTGTTCTTGTGGCTTCCACCGGGGTGATTGGACAGAAAATGCCTATGGAAAAAGTGCTGCTGGGTATTCGGCAAGCTGCCGGTGAAATAAGCGCGGTTGGAGGCACAATGGCAGCCGAGGCGATTATGACTACCGACACTGTTCCCAAAGAGACTGCCCGGAAAATTGTCATAGGTGGAAAAACGGTGACTGTTGGCGGGATGGCTAAAGGTTCAGGGATGATTCACCCTGATATGGCCACCTTATTATGCTTTATTACTACAGACGCCGCAATATCTCCTAACTGTCTTCAGCGGGCACTAAAACATGCTGTTTCTTGCAGCTTTAACATGATTTCTGTAGATAGGGATACCAGTACCAACGATACGGCGGTAGTTCTTGCAAACGGTTTTGCCGGGAACCCGGTTATTGACAATGAAGGTGATGAATACATATCGTTTCGTGATGTTTTGACTGATGTCTGTGTTAACCTAGCTATAGATATTGCCAGGGACGGAGAGGGTGCGACCAAACTAATCCAAGTGGAGACACGCAACGCGCTTACCCTTGAAGATGCCCGCCTGGCAGCGAAGTCAGTAGCCGGGTCAAATTTGGTCAAAGCAGCGATATTTGGCCGGGACGCCAACTGGGGAAGAGTTTTATGCGCCGCCGGTTACTCTGGGGCTAATTTTGACCCTGGTAGGGTAGATATTTTTCTCGGGAACGAACAGGTTACTAAGAAAGGTTGTTCTGTCGAGTTCAGCGAGGAAAGAGCTTTGGAAGTTTTAAATAATGATACTGTAAGGATCATTATTGATTTTAATATTGGAAAATATGATGCTACAGCCTGGGGTTGCGATCTTACCTATGATTACGTCAGAATAAATGGAGATTACCGGACATAGGAGGGGTTTAGGATGTCTACAGCCATTGAAAAAGCGGCTATTTTAGTGGAGGCTTTGCCATATATAAAGAAATTTTACGGCAAGACTGTTGTGATAAAATACGGCGGCCACGCTATGATTAACAATGAACTTAAAGAAGCCGTGCTTACCGATGTGGTGCTGATGAAATATGTTGGGATACAGCCGGTGATTGTTCACGGGGGCGGCCCGGAAATAACCGGAATGCTGAAACGGGTAGGCAAAGAGTCAAGATTTGTAGACGGTTTACGGGTTACAGACGAGGAAACCATGGAAATTGTCGAAATGGTTCTGGCAGGTAAGATTAACAAGGATATTGTAGCCCAGATCAACCGCATCGGCGGGCGGGCGGTTGGTTTGTCAGGCAAAGACGCGAACCTGTTCCAAGCGGTTAAAAAACTGCATAAGATACGGACGCCGGAAGGCAGGGAAGAAATGGCGGACATCGGGTTTGTAGGCGATATCAGCAGGGTTAATCCTGAGATAGTGGCCACGGCCATTGCCGAAGGGTACATCCCGGTTGTGGCTCCGGTGGCTGTCGGCGCTGCGGGAGAGAGCTATAACGTTAACGCCGACTATGCCGCAGGACGACTGGCGGTGGCTCTCAACGCGGATAAGCTGATAATTCTTACCGACGTGGAAGGAATCATGGCCGACCGGAGCGACCCGCATTCTCTTATTTCAGTCCTGAGGGTAGATGAGGTACCCAACCTAATTAAGCAGGGAAAAATCGACGGAGGGATGATCCCGAAAGTAGAATGCTGTCTGGACGCCTTGGCCGGTGGAGTTAAATCTACACACATTCTTGACGGCAGGGTTCAACATTCCATTCTATTAGAGGTTTTTACGGATAAGGGAATCGGGACAATGGTGGAAAATTGACTTGTGAGGAGGAAATGTAGTTGAAATATAAGGTATTTGTTGATGGCCAGGAAGGTACTACCGGCTTAAAGATAAATGAACGTTTGTCAGGACGAGCGGATATAGATATTCTCAAGATTGATCCTGAAAGACGAAAAGACCCCGAGGAACGCCGTGCGTTTTTAAATAACGCGGATATCGCTTTCTTATGTCTGCCTGATGACGCGTCCAGGGAATCTGCGGCGCTTGTTACCAATAACAGGACTAAAATTATCGACGCCAGTACTGCCCATAGGACTGATCCCAACTGGACATACGGTATACCGGAATTAAGCAAAAATCAGCGGGCGCTGATCAAGGATTCGCATAGAGTAGCCGTTCCAGGTTGCCATGCCACGGGGTTCAATATGGCTCTTTATCCGCTTATCCAGGAGGGGATAGTACCGAAAGATTACCCGGTAACCTGTCAGTCTGTAACTGGTTATAGCGGAGGCGGAAAAAAATTAATAGAGAAATACGAAGGAACTGGCGCGGATAAAAAGAACCTAGAAAGTCCTCAGTTTTACGCATTAAGTTTGAAACATAAACATTTACCTGAGATGCAAAAAGTAAATGGGCTTGTATTTCCACCTCTGTTCACCCCAATTGTTGGCGATTTTTATCAAGGGATGGTTGTCGCGGTTCCTTTGTTAGCGAGATTGTTGAGCAAGAAAATTTCAGCCGAAGATGTGCAAAATATTTTGGCTTCATATTACGCATCCGAACGTTTTGTGCGCGTTATGCCGTATGGATCGGAGAGTTACCTCGATAACGGGTTTTTAGACGCTACCGGGTGTAATAACACCAACCGGATTGAAATATTTGTTTTTGGAGATAGTGAGCAGATATTGCTTTTATCACGCCTTGACAATCTTGGCAAGGGAGCTTCGGGAGCGGCGGTACAGAATATGAATATCATGCTTGGTTTAGATGAAGGGATAGGTTTAGAGTAAGGAGGTTTCATGATGAACACAAAAGAAATAATCGAGTTGGGCGATAAATACCTAATGCGCAATGTGGGACGCCTCCAGTTGGCCCCGGTGAAAGGCGAGGGCGCCTTGATGTGGGACGCCGACAGAAAGGAATACCTGGACTTTGTAAGTGGCATTGCTGTCAACAATCTGGGTCACTGTCACCCGGAAGTAGTGGATGCTATTAGCCAGCAGGCTAAAAAGCTCATTCACTGCTCCAACCTGTATTACATTGAGCCCCAGGCGCTTTTGGCAAAGCTGTTAGCGGAGAATTCAGCCATGGATAAGGCTTTTTTTTGCAACAGCGGTGCGGAGGCCAACGAAGCGGCGATTAAATTGGCCCGTAAATACGCCAAGATCAAGCATGGAACGGAAAAGGTGGAAATTGTCACCGCCTTGAATTCCTTCCACGGCCGGACCCTGGCGGCTATTACCGCGACGGGGCAACCTAAATATCAAAAAGGGTTTGAGCCACTACCTGGCGGGTTCAAATACGTTCCATTTAATGATTTAGATACTTTGGAGCAGGCTGTCGGCCCGGCCACTTGCGCTGTGATGCTTGAACCGGTTCAGGGGGAAGGCGGTGTCAATGTGGCGTCGCGTTACTACTTGGAAGGAGTGAAAATGCTCTGCCAAGAACATGGCGCGTTGCTGATTTTCGACGAAGTGCAGACCGGTTTGGGGCGAACCGGACGTTTTTTGGCTTATCAGCACTACGGTGTGGAGCCTGATATCATTACCCTGGCTAAAGCGCTGGGCGGGGGTTTTCCTATCGGCGCCATGCTGGCGACAGACGAAGTCGCCGCGGCTTTCCAGCCGGGGGATCATGCCTCCACTTTTGGCGGCAACCCGCTGGCCTGTGCTGCCGCGCTGGCTGCCATGGATTTGCTGCTTACTGGTGGCGTGGTGGAAAATGCAGCCGCCGTGGGCGCCTATATGTATGATAAGCTGGTGGAGTTGGCCGGAAAATATGATTATGTAAAAGAAGTTCGCGGGCTCGGCCTTTTGCTGGGAATTGAGTTAAAAATAGAAGGCAAGGATATCGTTAACGGTTGCCGTGAGAAAGGACTTTTAATCAATTGTGTCAATAATAATGTACTTCGTTTTATCCCACCGCTGACAATAACAAAGCAGGATGTAGACCATGCTGTGGGGATACTGGAGGGAGTTATGGGTAATTGCTCAGTATGACGTGACGCTTACCTGTAGGACGATTAGGGAGCTCTAATTCAAAGGAGCGAATGAGTCTACTGATTAGTAGAGAACTGTCTAAGTGAGCGAAGCAGTGAGTTTGACCTTCGCCCGAGAGTGAATGACGGGAGGTTTGGCAATGCCTAAGCGGAATGACATAAAAAAGGTTCTGGTAATAGGTTCCGGTCCGATTGTTATCGGTCAGGCTGCGGAATTCGACTATGCCGGTACCCAGGCCTGTAAGGCGTTGCGCGAAGAAGGTATTTCCGTGGTGCTGGTTAATTCCAACCCGGCTACCATTATGACTGATCTTGATATTGCGGATCTGGTTTACATAGAGCCGCTCTCATGGGAAAGCTTAGCCAGGATCATTGCCCGGGAACGCCCAGACGGACTGCTGCCTACCCTGGGCGGCCAGACCGGTCTGAATATTGCCGTGGAATTAGCGGAAAAAGGTGTGCTGGCTGAGTACAAAGTGAAGTTATTGGGAACCTCGCTGGAGGCTATTAAACATGCCGAAGACAGGGAGCTTTTTAAAAAGCTGATGCTCGAAATCGGTGAACCGGTGCCTGACAGCGCTATCGCTGAAAGCGTGGAAGAATGTCTTTCTTTCGCCAGTTTGAACGGTTATCCGGTCATTGTCAGGCCGGCTTATACCCTTGGCGGAACAGGCGGTGGGATTGCTTATAATGAGTTCGATTTAACTGAAGTTGCCAGCCGTGGCCTCAAGATGAGCATGATCGGCCAGGTGCTCCTGGAGCAAAGTGTTGCCGGATGGAAAGAGATAGAATACGAGGTAATGCGGGACGGCGCAAACAACTGTATTACTATTTGCAATATGGAAAACATCGACCCGGTTGGTATTCATACAGGGGACAGTATTGTCGTAGCCCCGTCTCAGACTCTTTCTGATAAAGAATATCAGCTCCTGCGGTCGGCTTCTTTGCGGATTATTCGCGCGCTGGAAGTGGAAGGTGGATGCAACGTCCAGTTTGCCCTCGATCTTAAAAGTATGAATTATTTTGTAATCGAGGTTAATCCCAGGGTCAGCCGCTCAAGCGCGCTGGCTTCCAAAGCTACCGGCTACCCGATAGCGAAGATGGCCGCCAAGATAGCCATTGGGCTTAATCTGGATGAGATTGTCAACCCCGTTACCGGCAAGACCACGGCCTGCTTCGAACCGGCTTTAGACTATGTGGTTGTGAAGATACCACGCTGGCCTTTTGACAAATTCGGCAGCGCTGACCGGACCCTGACTACTCAAATGAAGGCTACAGGGGAGGTTATGTCTATTGACCGTACTTTTGAAGGGGCGTTAATGAAAGCGGTGCGTTCTTTGGAGGTGGGTGTGGATAGCCTCCATTTGCGCGGGGCCGCTGCCTGGTCTGAGATGGAACTCCAGGATAATCTTTCATATCCCAACGATCTTCGCCTTTTTGCCATAGCCGAGGCTTTCAGTCGCTTTTGGAGTATGCGTGAAATAGCCCAACTTACCATGATCGATTATTTTTATCTTAGCAAAATAAAAAAAATAATTGAGCTGGAATGTAAGCTGCGTGCCGAGGGCCCCAAGCCCTCTCAGGATTTGTTGCGCCGCGCAAAAATTTGTGGTCTGCCTGACTCTTTGATCGGCCGCCTGACCGGACGGACGGCGCGAGACGTGCGCGCTTTGCGCAAGGAGTATGGGGTTGTTCCCACTTATAAAATTGTTGACACCTGTGCCGCCGAGTTTGCCGCTGTCACTCCCTATTATTATTCAACTTATGAAGATGAGGACGAGGTGCCGGTTTCCGGGCGGCCAAAAGTGCTTGTTTTAGGTTCAGGGCCGATTCGCATCGGGCAGGGTATAGAATTTGATTACTGTTCTGTTCATTCAGTATGGGGGTTGCAAAAGGAGGGCGTCGAAGCCGTAATCATTAACAACAACCCGGAAACAGTCAGCACTGACTTTGATACAGCCGACAAACTTTATTTTGAGCCGTTGACTCTGGAAGACGTGTTAAATGTAATAGAGAAAGAAAAGCCTCTCGGTGTAATTGTCCAGTTTGGCGGGCAGACAGCAATCAACCTTACCGCCGGACTTGTCTCAATGGGTGTTAAAATTCTCGGTACCCCGGTGGAAGGGATTGATACAGCCGAGGACCGCGGCAAATTTGAAAAATTGTTAACGGAACTTGGTGTGCCGCAGTCGGAGGGAAAATCGGCAACAACAGTTGAAGCAGCCCGGGACATAGCCGAGAAGTTAGGCTACCCTGTCCTGGTAAGGCCATCTTACGTACTTGGCGGGCGCGCGATGGAAATTGTCAATAATACAACCGAGTTGTTGAAGTATATGGCTACTGCCGTTCAAGTTTCTCCCAGACATCCGGTGCTGGTTGATAAATATATTCTTGGAAAAGAAGTGGAAGTGGACGCTATCGGCGACGGGCGGGAACTTTTTATCCCGGGGATCATGGAACACATTGAGAGAGCCGGAGTACATTCGGGTGACAGTATTGCCGTTTATCCGCCCCAGACCTTAAGCCGCCAGGTGGTGGAAAAGATTGTTGAATATACTTTGAAGATCGGCCGGGCCCTGCAAATCTGCGGACTGATTAATATTCAGTATGTTGTAGATGACAGCGGGGTCTACGTCCTGGAAGTAAACCCGCGTGCATCACGCACTGTCCCAGTATTGAGCAAGGTTACCGGGGTTCCGATGGTTCAAGCGGCAACGAGAACAATGCTGGGCAGAAGTCTGGCGGATTTGGGTTACCATCCCGGACTGGGACCCGAGCATGGTTTTATCGCTGTGAAAGCGCCGGTATTCTCCTTTGAAAAGCTCAGCCAGGTTGAGATCTCGCTGGGACCTGAAATGAAGTCAACCGGTGAAGTAATGGGGGTTGACCGCACATTTTCTCATGCCCTGTATAAAGCGATGCAGTCAGCCGGTTTGCGGGTGGCGTTTAGCGGAGACGTGCTTTTTTCCGTAGCGGACCGGGATAAAGAGGAAGCTATACCTCTGGCGCGTGAATACGCTATCCTCGGGTTCCGGCTTCAGGCTACCACCGGTACGGCGGAATTCCTGAAAAAAGCTGGGCTGGCGGTGCATGAAGTAAAAGAAACGGTTACCTTAGTTCGTTCCGGGAATATAGCTCTGTTGATTAATACCCCCACCCGGGGGAAAAACCGCGAGCGGCCGGGCTTTTTGCTAAGGAGAACCGCTGCTGAATATAAAGTGCCTTGTCTAACTTCACTTGACACCGCGCGTGCGTTATCTGTAGTACTGCACTATCTAAAGCAGGGCGGAGGGCCGGAGCCGTTAAGCATGGCCGAATTCGGGGCGTAAAGCGTAGCGTTGAGCTTTTTGAGGGAGGGGATATTATACTTGGATGCAAAGAAAGTTGATTTAAAGGGGCGCGACCTTTTAAGCCTGCATGATTTCAGTCCGGATGAAGTGACTGCCATTATTGAGCTGGCCGGGGAATTAAAAGAAAAACAAAATTTTAAGATACCCCATGCTTGCCTGCAGGGAAAGGCTTTAGGACTGATCTTTCAAAAGTCTTCCACCCGTACCAGAGTTTCCTTCGAGGTAGCCATGTACCAACTTGGAGGTTACCCGATGTTTTTAAACACAAATGACTTGCAGCTCGGGCGGGGCGAGAGTATCGCCGATACAGCCAGGGTACTCTCCCGCTACCTGGATGGCATTATGATAAGAACTTACTCTCATGCCGAAGTAGAAGAACTGGCACGGTATGCCACCATTCCGGTGATAAATGGGCTGACCGACCTCCTGCACCCCTGCCAGATCCTGGCCGACCTGCAAACTATAAAAGAACGGAAGGGAACTTTTGCCGGTTTAAAGCTGGCCTATGTCGGGGATGGTAATAATATCTGTCATTCCCTGCTATTCGGTTGCGCCAAGGTGGGTATGGACATTAGTGTGGCCTGCCCCGAAGGATATATGCCTGATGGGGAAATCATCCGGTTAGCGAGAGAAGACACTTTGTTGACCGGCAGCAAGATGGAAGTACTGACCGACCCGGTTGAAGCAGTCTCGGGAGCTGATGTAGTAGTAACCGACGTCTGGGCCAGCATGGGGCAGGAAGCTGAACAGAACAGACGGGCCGGCGTATTCCCCCCGTATCAGGTCAATGAAAAGCTGGTTGCCCACGCCGCGCAAGATTACATCTTTCTTCATTGCCTGCCTGCCCACCGGGGCGAGGAAGTAAGCGCCGAAGTGATTGACGGGCCGCATTCAGCAGTCTGGGATGAAGCGGAAAACCGCTTGCATGCTCAGAAGGCTGTTTTGGCTTTACTGTTATAATTTATTGACATACGTGAATAACTGTTGTAGAATTCTACAACAGAGTAATATTATGCCTGATGATTGTGCTTAATGGCAATTTCATAACTATTGTTTAACAAGTAGCATAAAGTTAGTTCAACAATGTTAAGGAGATGTTGCACAAATGCCTAAGGTTGTTTTAGCTTACTCCGGTGGACTGGATACATCAATTATTATCCCCTGGCTAATAGAAAATTACGGTTATGAGGTTATTGCAATGGCGGCCGACGTGGGCCAGGGGGAGGAACTGGATCCTCTTAACGAAAAGGCCATTAAAACCGGCGCCAGTAAGATCTATATCGAGGATCTCAAGCGGGAGCTTGTTGAGGATTACATATATCCCACTTTAAAAGCCGGCGCAATTTACGAAGGCAAATATTTGCTTGGCACTTCGATGGCCCGGCCGTTAATCGCTAAAAGGATGGTTGAAATTGCTAAGAAAGAAGGCGCCGATGCGGTGGCGCACGGCGCCACCGGCAAGGGCAACGACCAGATTCGCTTTGAACTGGCGGTGAAGTCTCTCGCTCCGGAGTTAAAAATTATCGCTCCCTGGCGGGAATGGGATATTCGTTCAAGAGAGGATGCCATTGATTACGCCAATGCAAGAGGCATTGCGGTGCCGGTAACAAAGGAACGTGCTTACAGCATGGACCGCAACCTATGGCACCTGAGCCATGAGGGTATGGATCTGGAAGACCCGTGGAACGAGCCGAAGCCGGATATTTTAGAATTAATCACACCGCCGGAAAAAGCTCCCGATAAGCCGGCCTACGTCAGCATAGAATTCGAATGTGGTATACCCGTTAAAGTCGATGGGGCGGCACTTGATCCGGTAGCACTTGTTGAAAAGCTTAATAAGATCGCGGGGGAAAACGGTGTCGGCATCGCCGACATGGTGGAAAACCGGCTGGTGGGCATGAAATCCCGCGGTGTTTACGAGACTCCGGGCGGCACGGTCTTGTACCAGGCCCACCATGAACTGGAGTTGTTGACCCTGGACCGCGCAACTATGCATTTTAAAGAATTAGTAGCTTCCCGGTATGCCGAGTTGGTTTACGACGGGGTATGGTTCGCCCCAATCAGAGAAGCTCTCGACGCTTTTGTGGACAGCACCCAGAGAACAGTTACCGGTACAGTGGTAATGAAACTATACAAAGGAAATTGCACACCGGCGGGCACAAAATCGCCATACTCCCTTTACAACCAGGAACTGTCCACCTTCAGCAGGGACGAAATATACAACCAGCGGGACGCGGAAGGTTTTATAAATCTTTTTGGATTGCCATTGAAGGTACGTGCGCTTATGGAGAAGAATGCGGGACTGAAGTAGAATTAGCCTAAGCTTTATTTCTGGAGTCATCCTAATGAAAAAGATTGCTTTTGCCACCGTTTTATTCTTATTAACTGTAGGTGTATTAACCGGTTGTTTTAATAATAAGGCACAAGAACAACCAGAAGTGCCCACAGAACAAGAAGGGGGAGGAGGACTTCCTTCCTCCTCCTCCGGTTTGGTTTTAAATATACCAGAGACATCTAAGGAAGAAATCCTAAATATACCTGGAAACATTGGGACGGGACAGCGTATATTTATTAATGAATCAGAGGTTGCGGTTGACGCGGCTGGGAATTTTAATGCCCAGCTAAAATTGGTTCCAGGGTTAAATTCCGTTTCGATAAAGGTTGTTTCATTTGATAACAAATCAATTTACTCAACAGCAAAAAGCGTAAACTATATTCCTTCCAGCAACCCCAAATTGGATGTGACCATTCCGGGGACCTATAATTCTGACTCAGAAACAATGATTATTAATGGCGTAACCGAGCCTGGATGTCAGGTGGATGCCAACGGCTATCGGGTAACACCTGATGAGAAAGGTAATTTTATCGTTAGAGTTCCGATGGAAAAGGGTGAAAATATAGTTAAAGTTGTTTCAACTAATCAAAAAGGAAAAACAAGCACTGTTCAGCAAGTCGTCACCTACAGTAAGCTTAATAAACAACCTACGCTCGTTGTTTCATCGCCGCAACCGAAAGACGGTTATGTTTCCACTGAAAAAATTAAGATCAGCGGTTTTACTGAACCCAATAACTTAGTTGAGATTTATAACAACTATTACAATGGAGACACCGCTGTAAAAAGCTTGATCTTTAAAGGCACCACAAGTAACGGCCAGTTTTCCGCCGACGTGACCTTATCTAAAGACGGTGGCGGCGTCAACGATTTGTTAATAGTGGCGACAAATGAATTTGGCGGGACTACATCTGAAACGAGAAATATTATTTATAAAGCTTCTTAGCATAAGAAGAGAAATAGTTTTTTATAATATTATGATGTTATATTTTCTGAAAAAAGCTTGCCGGTGACGGACGCCGAGCCGAGTGCAGGAGGCGGTCACTGGTAATTTATTTTGGTCTAAAAAGTGAAGAGGTAAATTAGATTGAGTAAACTAGTTATTACATTTATCTGTGAGAACAGGCACGATATAGAAACAGTAACCGTCGATCTTGCCCGCAGGGGAGAAGTGACCAAAGAGGAAATCTGGCAAATGCTGACAAAGGACAGCCGCTGTAAAAAATGCGGCAGTGACAAGTTTATATACCGGACCAGGTATAAGGATTAATAAATTTCTGTTGACTTAACCATAAATAGGTATTATAATCATTTTATTCCGCTAAAAGAAAGGAGGATGAGTGAATGACTAGGGAATTAATTAATGAAATCCTGGAAGACATCGGATTAGAGTCAATCTATGATGACGAATACGGGAAGGAGGATTAATCTAAGCGATGGATACTATATCCGGAAGCAAATAGGAAGGAGGCAGATGAGTAAGGTGTCTGCCTCCTTCCTATTTACTTTTGCAGAGCCGAACATAGCGCGTTATATGACTGAAGTGGTTGCCAAAATTGAATTTGTTCTTTTGCAGTACAAAAAACTCATGTTAAAATAATATTATAAATGTATATCTGCTGAGGATAAGCCAAAGGAGTGTCAGGTTATGAGCAAGCTATGGAGCGGCCGCTTTCAAAAAGAAACCGATTGTCTGGTAGAAGACTTTCACTCGTCCATTTCTTTTGATAAGAGGCTTTATAAATATGACATCAAAGGCAGTATCGCCCATGCACAGATGTTGGGTAGGACCGGGATTATTTCGGCCGCGGAATCAGAGGAACTGGTCCGTGGGCTGGAAGAGGTGTTATCCGATATCGATGGCGGCCGGGTGGAGTTTACCGTTAGCGCGGAGGACATCCACATGAATGTGGAACAGTTGCTGACTGCTAAAGTGGGCGAAGTTGGTAAGAAACTACACACTGCGCGCAGTAGGAACGACCAGGTAGCCCTTGATATCCGCATGTATGTCAAAGACGAAATAGATCAAGTCGGCGCATTGCTTCGTCAGCTTCAAGCCGACTTATTGAGTCTGGCGGAAAAGCACATGGATACTGTAATGCCCGGCTATACTCACCTCCAACGCGCGCAGCCGGTAACGTTTGCGCACCATTTGCTGGCCTACTGCCAGATGTTTGGCCGGGATGAGGCCCGGCTGAGGGACTGCCGCCGCCGGACTGACGAGATGCCTTTGGGAGCGGGTGCCCTCGCGGGGACAACCTTTCCCCTTGACCGGGAATTTGTTGCTGACCAGCTTGGTTTTTCGTCAATTACCTGGAACAGCCTGGACGCGGTGAGCGACCGTGATTTCGCGGTGGAGTTCACGGCGGCGGC
This sequence comes from Pelotomaculum sp. PtaB.Bin013, assembly GCA_002067515.1. Classification (GTDB taxonomy): domain Bacteria; phylum Bacillota; class Desulfotomaculia; order Desulfotomaculales; family Pelotomaculaceae; genus Pelotomaculum_D; species Pelotomaculum_D isophthalicicum. Next base: position 47,829 of record MVQK01000001.1, read on the forward strand.
TTCTTTAATTATGGTCCATTTAAGCCGGTTTTGTGAAGAAATAATCCTTTGGTCTACCGCCGAGTTCGACTTTATTGAACTGGACGACGCTTACAGCACCGGAAGCAGCATGATGCCCCAGAAAAAGAATCCGGATGTGGCCGAATTGATCCGGGGCAAGTCCGGCCGGGTTTTTGGGGATCTGCAGGCGCTGTTGACCATGCTAAAAGGGCTTCCTCTGGCCTACAACAAAGATATGCAAGAGGACAAAGAATCGCTTTTTGACGCTGTGGATACCGTTAAAAAATGTCTGCTGGTTTTCGGACGGATGATTAATACGATGCGAGTCAAGAAAGACAATATGGCGGCGGCGGCAAAGGGCGGTTTCACCTGCGCCACCGACTTGGCTGATTACTTGGTGCGCAAGGGTGTGCCATTTCGCGAGGCTCACGCGGTAGTGGGGAAGGCAGTTTTTTACTGTCTGGAACAAGCCCGGAACCTTGAACAGCTAAGCCTTGAAGAATATAAAAAATTTAGTCCTCTGGTGGAAGAGGACGTGTATGAGGCCATAAATATCAAATGTTGTGTCGAAGCCAGACGGCTGACCGGCGGGCCGGCGGCGAAGGCGGTTATTGATGCTATTGACAAGATCAGACAGCGTTTAGCGGGAGGCAAAGCCTCATCAAGATAATTTAAGATTTTTACCGGACTGATCCCGGTTCCGGCGACTTTACAACCGGTGTTGTTTTCCTCAGCTATCCCCAGGAAACGCGGGTTTTGGACATTATGGACTTACTGCCCAAAGTGAAACAGTTGTGTGCTAAATAAACTTGTCAGCCTTACCATCACTATCCCCTATGTAATCTCTGCCGCCTTGCCTCAACATCTGTAAATCCATGATGTTCTTGGTTAAGGGCTAATTCGGCAATTCGACTAAAATGACGTTTTATTGTTGCGAGTCTGCAATATAACACATATCATCATGGGTAAAAGTGTTTTTACTGAAACCGGTCCTTTCGTAGTAAGCGGCCATGGCTGGAACTTGCGTTATTTCCAATTCCGGGTAGCGTAAAGCGGTAAGCTTGCCCCCCATAACGCAGCCCTGGTCAATGTCAATTGTGTTGTTTACAAATACGGCTTCAGGAACAGGTGAATGTCCGTATACGATCAAAGCGTCACCTCTATACGATTGGGCCCAGTCCCGTCGGACCGGAAGGCCAGCTTCGGTTATCTCTCCAGTCGCATCTCCGAAGAAACAGAAGTTTCTTATCCGCCCGCTTACTTTTCCGATCATATCCTCTTTAATTCCGCCATGGGAAACCACCAGCTTTCCTTTGTCAAGGATTAAGTAGGGTGGCGCTTCGCGGTAAAGTTTAAGAAATTCTTCTCTAAAAAACTCCCTTTCGTCTTCCGTTAGCGCTTCAATTTCAGCTACTGTCTTTTCCATGCCATGGGCGATTTTGACGTTTCTTCCTTCCAGGTAGCGTGAAAGCTTCCGGCAGTGGTTACCAGGAATATAAAGGGCGTTCCCCGAGTCGACCATTGCTTTTACCAGCCAGAAGCTGTCTAAACCGCGGGGTCCCCGGTCGGTGAGGTCGCCAAGAAAGACAGCCTTTCTACACGCCGGGTGAGCGTAGTGATTGGACCGGTTGCGGTAGCCGAGTTTATCAAGAAGCATGGTCAGCTCATCGAAACAGCCGTGGATGTCTCCGATAATGTCGAAAGGCCCGGGCAAAGTAACCTCGTAGTTGCGAATATTAATTCTAAATGCAGGATTGTTTAGATCTCCTTCAGTGATAATATAAACATTGTCAAAACCCTCATTATGGGCGTCTCGCAGAGTCCGTTGAAGCATCTGCCGCATTTTTGCTATTACCGATCGGACCACCCGGCGCTCCCGCCCCGCATTCCGCGCCAGGCAAACATCCTCGGGTATATTAAAAATCAACAAGGTGATATTGAAACCGTATTTTCTGCCGATACGGAGAAGCTCACCGCGGGATTGCCGGGTGATGGCGGTGGAATCGGCTACCGTAAAGCGGCCGAGGGACAGGCGGCGCTCAATGGTGAAGCGAAAAAGTTTGAACGCTTCCCTGGAAGCCGCCATGTTGGTTTCAGAGTCGCTAACCAGGAAACGGCATTGATCCGAAGACACTATCATTGTTTCTCTAAAATAACGGGAGGCAAAAGTGGATTTGCCGCAGCCAGGCGTGCCGCATAACACCAGGAGGGTGGTTCCGGGTAATGAAATACCGGCCATGTCGACTACCTCCGCCGATTTGTTCCAGGTTTTTATAACAACCGCATCCTTATTGTTTAAGTTTAGCCTGAAGCATTGACGTTTATCCTGTCTTTTCGAGGAAAAGCGAAGCTTCTAATTATGCAGATGTAATGACTTCGAGACGTTTTCTACGTCCGGTTACCCTCGCTTCGCCGACTGCTGTTACCGGCGCTCCGCAAGTCGTTTGCCGTAGATAGTGCCATCCCTTCAATGGCCGGGTTAATGAATGCTTACATCCAGATTTCATAATCTATTACTGCAAATGTAAACATGTTAATGTTATTGGGGTTGACAATTGGCTGTGTGCATAATATATTAAAGTTAACCTTTGCCATGGATTAGGTTGACAATAAAACAGGAAGTTGGAATTACAGAAAGAAGGTGATTTTTTGGCAAAAGGTTTGTTTATAACAGGAACAGATACCGGGGTGGGTAAGACGGTAATCACCGGCGGCCTGGCCGGGGTTTTTAGGAAAAACGGGGTTAAAGCAGCGGCTTTTAAACCAGTGCAGACCGGCGGGATTGAGAGTGGTGAGGGCCTGCTTTCTGAAGACGCTCTTTTTTACCAGGCGGCGGCCGGTTTGCCATACTCCAGGGACATGAACCCCTATTGTTTCAGGATGCCACTATCACCCAATATTGCCGCGCGGGTTTCAGAACAGATAATCGACCCCGCATACTTAGTTGATAAATACCATAACCTGACTTGCGAAAATGATTTTGTTCTGGTTGAAGGGGCAGGCGGGCTCTGCGTTCCCCTGGTAGATTACGGCTTTACCATGGCGGACCTGGCGCATCTGCTGGGTACTCCTTTGCTGGTGGTGGCCAGGCCGGGACTGGGCACAATTAACCACACTGTCCTGACGGTCAGGTACGCCTTGTGGTCAGGGTTAGAAGTAAAGGGGATTATTATTAACGGTTACCGGGAGGAGCAGGCTACTTTAGCCGAGCGGACCAACCCCGAAGTTATTGAAGGGATGACCGGAGTGCCGATTCTCGGTATTGTGCCTTATCTGCCGGAGATGAGTGTCGAGTCGGGTTGTGCCGGCGGTTTGTTGGAGACAATTGAGGAAAAAGTAGACTGGCGCAGGTTAATGTGAATGGGGGGAAAATCAATGAAAAATTATACCAGCGAACTATTGGAGCAGTGGGATCGGGAATACATCTGGCACCCCTTTACTCAAATGCAGGAGTACATAAAAGACAGTCCTCTTGTTGTTGAAAGGGGGGAAGGAAGTTATCTCATTGACATTGAGGGGAAGCGTTATCTTGATGGTGTGTCTTCTCTCTGGGTGACTGTGCACGGGCATAATAAAAAAGATTTAAACAGCGCCATTGAGGAACAATTAAATAAAATAGCCCACTCGACGCTCCTGGGTCTTGCTAATGTCCCCTCAATCTTACTGGCAAAAAAATTGGTAGAAATCACGCCGCCCGGCTTAAATAAAGTTTTTTATTCAGATAGTGGGTCCACTGCTGTAGAAATTGCCCTCAAGATAGCCTTCCAATACTGGAAACAGAAAGATGGCGGAGCTTTCAGCAAGAAAATAAGGTACATCTCCATGGGGGAGGCTTACCACGGGGATACCATCGGCTCTGTTAGCGTTGGTGGGATGGAGATGTTTCACGATATATTCAGGCCGCTTCTTTTTGACTGTGTGCATGTGCCAGCTCCTTATTGCTACCGCTGCCCGCTGGGTCTGGCCAAGCCTTCCTGCGGCATGGCCTGCGCTCAGGCTGTGGAAGAGGTAATGGCCAAAAGCCACCATGAAATCGCTGCTATGATTATTGAGCCTCTTGTACAGGGGGCCGCGGGGATGATCGTTGCCCCGGAAGGTTATTTAAGAAGGGTGAGGGAACTGTGCAGCCGCTACAATATTTTACTGATCGCCGATGAGGTTGCCGTCGGGTTTGGGCGCACGGGTAAAATGTTCGCCTGCGAACATGAAGGTGTGACTCCGGATTTGATGTGCCTCGCTAAGGGCATCACCGGAGGCTATCTGCCCCTGGCCGCTACGCTCGCCACATATGAAGTATATCAGGCGTTTCTCGGGACGCACTCGGAATGCAAGACTTTTTTCCACGGTCATACCTATACCGGGAATCCGGTGGCCTGCTCCGCGGCTCTGGCCAATATCAAACTAATTGAGGAAGAAAGAATAATTGGCGGACTGGGTGAGAAAATTTCATTTCTTGAGCAAGGCCTGAAAAGATTTATTGGTCTCGCCCATGTGGGTGACATCAGGCAAAAGGGTCTGATGGCCGGTATTGAATTGGTGAAGAATAAAGGTACTAAAGAGCCCTACCTGTGGGAGGATAACATTGGGCATAAGGTCATCATGGAGGCCAGAAAAAACGGCCTTGTTATCCGTCCCCTGGGCAATGTCATAGTATTGATGCCGTTGCTGTCAATGAGCATCCCGGAATTAGACCGGGTGCTTGATATCACCTATCATTCAATAGCCAAAATAACCGGTTAGACCGGAAAATATTATGGGATTTGCTAAATAACTAGCTGAAGGAGCGCTTGACCAATGAATTTTGTGGTGGAAGAAATGGAGCAATTGTTAAAAAAAGGATATTACCGGCAGATGCGGCGGCTGGACGGATCTCAAGCGTCCAGGACGGTTATCGGAGGGAAGGAATGCGTTCTCCTTTCATCCAATAATTACCTGGGTCTGACTGAGCACCCGGAGGTGAAGGAAGCGGCCAAGCTGGCTGTCGATCGCTGGGGTGCCGGCTCAGGCGGTTCGCGCCTGATTACAGGTAATTACGCGTTGCATGAGGAAATGGAAAAGGAAATTGCTCGTTTTAAAAGAGAAGAAGGGGCAATAACCTTTAGCTCAGGTTACATGGCAAATTTCGGGGTGATCCAGGCGCTGGTCGACAGGGGCGACGTGGTGTTGAGCGATGAGTTAAATCACTCCAGCATTGTTGACGGTTGCCGTCTTAGCCGTGCGAAAGTTAAAGTATACCGTCACAGGGACATGGAACACCTGGAGAAAATATTAAGGCAGGCAAAAGGGTACCGGCGCCGTCTGATCGTTACTGACGGCGTGTTCAGCATGGACGGCGACCTGGCGCCATTGCCGGACATCGTGGCGCTGGCGGGGCAATACGGTGCTTTTGTTATGGTGGATGACGCTCACGGGACCGGGGTTTTAGGCAGGAGGGGAGCGGGCACAGTAGAACATTTTGGCCTGGAAGGCAAAGTTCAGGTGCAAATGGGCACACTGAGCAAGGCCCTGGGCAGTGCTGGAGCTTACGTGGCTGGGAAACGTGAACTAATCGACTATTTAAGGAACAAAACAAGGAGTTTTATCTATTCTACCGCGCCGGCGCCGGCGGCTGTGGGTGCTGCTCTGGCTGCTCTCCGCCTGGTTGAGCGGCAACCGGAAATTAGGGCGCAGTTATGGGAAAATGCCCGTTATCTCAGGGTTGGTCTGAAAAGTATGGGCTATAAAGTACCGTCCGAAGACTCTCCCATCATCCCGGTTTTGATTGGGGACGCAGATAAGACTATGCATCTTGCGCAGGCTTTGCTAGAAGAAGGTGTTTTTGCTCCAGGTATCCGGCCACCGACGGTCCCACAGGGGACATGCAGAATCAGGGCGACGGTCATGGCTATCCATACCCGTGGTGATCTGGATCAAGCATTGTCTGCATTTGCCCGGGCGGGCAGGGATAATCAAGTGAAATTAGGCTGTTAAGAAATGTTTGGAGGTGGATTAATGTTTGATGAGTTGGTTGAAAAAATAAAATCCGGCGGAGAGATAACTTTTGACGAGGCGCTGGCTATGGGTGAACTAACTGGTGAGCGGTTAAATGAACTCTTTCTGGCAGCTTTGCTGGTAACCCGCCACCTGCACGGCAACAGGGTGGATCTCTGTTCCATCATGAACGTGAAATCCGGCCGCTGTTCCGAGGATTGTATTTTTTGTGCCCAGTCGGGTCATTACCGCACTGACATAGATGTATATTCGCTACTTTCAGAAGAAGAAATCCTGGAACAGGCATTAGAAATGGAGGCAGAAGGAGCCCGCCGTTTTTCCCTGGTTACCAGCGGCAAAGGCATTTTAAATAGCGATTTTGATAAAATTCTTGCGATATTTGAAATTCTCAGGGAAAAGACCAGCCTCAATTTGTGCGCCTCTTTGGGAATAATCAATTACGATCAAGCGGTGCTTTTGAAAAAAGCCGGAGTGACCAGGTATCACCATAATATAGAAACTTCCCGGAGTTTCTATGCGAAAATATGTACTACGCATTTATTTAATGAAAGAGTCGAAACGATCCGTGCTGCGGGAAAGGCCGGGTTGGAAATATGCGCGGGAGGAATTATTGGTTTGGGTGAAAGCTGGCGACAGCGGGTTGAAATGGCCTTCAAGTTAAAGGAACTGCATGTAACATCTGTGCCGGTAAATATCTTAACCCCCATCAAAGGTACCCCTTTATGGGGCAGCCACGTTCCTGCGCCATTGGAAGTGCTTCAGACGCTGGCCATGTTCAGGATGGTCCTGCCCGGCGCGGTCATCCGCCTAGCCGGCGGCAGGGAAGCCGCCTTGCGGGATCTGCAGTCCACCGCGCTTCTGGCAGGCGTCAACGGGTTAATGGTAGGTAATTACCTTACCACTAGCGGCAGAGGAATTGAGCACGACTTGCAGATGATTAAGGATCTGGAAATTGAAATATGGGAATAAGACAGCAGTGTTAATATATGGATTCGTTGTTCACTTACTTCATGAGCCCAAACACACCCAGGAAAACTTCCAGAAGGATAAGGAATATAATGGCAAGCTCCAGAAGTTCTGAGCGCTGATTAATATTCCTGTTGCTCAGCATGGTATAGCTTTGGGTTATAATTGTTATTTTCCTGTTGATGCTCTCAGCCCAATTTTTTGTACGCAAGATAGAAAGAGCGGTGCCATAAATACGGGCGTAAAAGACATCCTCGGTTACTTTTAGGGAATTGTCAATTCTTTCTGTGATTTCAGTGACGTCTACGATCAACTCCATCAACTGGTTCATGATCCGCCGGTAATGGTTCAGGCGCCTGAAGCTGGTCAGTTTTTCCGCTTCCTCGATGGCATCGTACATATTTTCCATTTCAACGGTCAGTAGACTATCGTAATATCTTAATTCAAGAAGCTGAGAATTGGCGAACTCAAGCAGGTCGGGTATGTCGGTGCTCCCTGTGGAGTCATAAACCAGGGCGGAATCCCACGTAATTATAGTAAGATCCTCCAAGCCGTAGGAAAAAGAGTTGCGCAGGGTTTCGCGGCGCACTTCCTTGCTGACCGGTTCGGCTTCGGCCAGGAGCAATGGTACGGGATCCCAAGTTTCATCCCATTCTCTAAAGTAAAAAATAGTAAAATCTTCTACAAACCCGCTAAATGCTTCTTTGATCAAAGCAGTTGAGAGAATATTCCTGATATTGGAGAGTTGTTTTAAAAAAACAGGTTCTATTGTTTCTGAATTATAAAGCTCAATAGAAAGGTTTTTTATATCCTCATATTTAATTTCTGACGGCAGGGGTAAACGCATGATAATTACAATTACACCGAGATCATAGATCTTACCCGTAAACTGTGCTTTATAAGTCCGGCTGCAGAGCGTTACCGGGATTTCTCCCAAGTCCACCGCCACAGGCGGATTTTTGAACTGGATTGACTTGGGTCTAATCCGTGAAAGGCGCATTCTTGAGGTCTGGTGTTCCTGGGAAAGGATTTCTTCCACACGGTGGAGATTGATTTCTTCAGCTGTATCATATAAGCGATATACCAATATGGAATTACTCATGATTAAAAACAGAGGGCGACTTCTTCCCGGTCCAATCGTCCCCGGATTGCCCTCACTCTCTCCGCTATAGATAAGTTGTCCCCAGCCGCGCGTTCAATCTGGCGGAGGAGGTCAATTTCCCTCCTGAAGATGGAAAACACGTCTCCTGGTTGAAAAGTTGACATTTCCAGCAACTCGTTAAAACTAGCGCCGTTGTACCATGCGTAAGCAAGCGCGCCAGGTAAATCCGACCAGACGCAGAATCTTTCCGGGACACCCATGCTGAGCAATTCCCATCTTATTTGAGAAGCTTCCCGCAAGGCGGGAATGTCCAGCCAGGTAGCCCGCGTGTTTTTACCGGGGACAAACTCGACGCCTGCCAACACAGCCGCAACTTCAGCCGGGTCGGCATCTTCAATAATTCCGGAAAAAGCCAGCTCGGTAACAAATATTTCCTGCACGTGCAGTTCAAGCGCAAATAAA
>MVQK01000002.1 GCA_002067515.1 Pelotomaculum sp. PtaB.Bin013
TAGCCGGAGCCGACATATCTGCTAGCTTCGCAAAAGATATTGAAAAAAATTACTCTCCGGAGAAAGTTTCTTCAGCCCTTGACGAAATGCGCCGCCAACTATCCCAAGGCGTGGTAATCCGTGGCGTGGGTGCATGGCTGCGGTACGCGCTGGAGAATGACATCCAACCCGATCAGCCAGCTAAGACAAATTCTATTCCAAAAAGGAGAAATGGCCACAACAACAGGACCCCCAGAGCCAGACCCGTAAGGCCGGAGACAAAATATTATTCAGCCAAAGAACAGGAAGAAAAAAAGAAAGAGTTTATCAGGAGCCTATATACCTGAATCACTAAGGGAAGAATACCTGGTCGTAAAAGTAGACCTTTCGGACAATATTCCTAGCCGGCGTTAATGCGTCCGTTAAAGTTCTATATTCTGTTTACGGACGTTCATCATTAATAGTACGGTTTTGCGGAAAGTGCCGGCCTGGAGAAGGGATGTGGACATGCCGCTCATGTGGATCTTGTGGACAGCCCGGTTAACTGCCATTAGTAAGGAGTTGCTAACCGCAAACTGCTCCGGACTTTTGATAGTGCAGCTCTCCGGCCGGTCTGACCACAAGGTCCACAATCGCTTGGGCAACGTTACCACGTTGCCCACATGCCCACAACCTCTACTATGGCGATCAAAGGATAATGATGATGATAGGAGTGATGAATTATGTTTAAAGATCTGTGGAGCAAATTTGCTAAAACTATTCTTTCTGCGTTTGACCGCCAAAAGAGTAGGTTTGGTAACAGTAAAGCAGGTACTATAGTTGCAGAGTACCTGGCTAAAGATATCAAGCTGATCCCCGTCTTGAAATGGGCTGGAATTGGCGCCGCTGCATTTATCGTAGACGCAACGATATTGGGAGCATTAGCTGGGGGAATAGTGAAGAGTTTTAGTAGTGTCGCATTAACCATAAAAGGGCTGCCCCCTTCCGACCTGGTTGGGCCAGGCTGGTATTTAACGCACCCTTTTAAAATATCGTGGGTATTCCTGCGGCATATGTTCGGGGCTCCAATAAACATTACAAACGTGTTTAACACATGGGTCGGGCTGAACATAATTGGCGGTTTAGCGATTGCGGCAAGTATAATCTACGGTAAATATGCTAGAAATAAACATGATCGTGATATCCAGAAAATCAAATTTGTGAAAGTAAATTACGATATTGAAAAAGAAATAAAAAAGACGCCTGCCGGGCAGATTTTCCTCGGCCTCAACGACATGAGGCGGCCAATCTATTTGCCAGTGAATAAATTAGCAGAGCATATCCACGTGTTAGGTGGCGCCGGAACAGGAAAAACGAGCTTTGCTATTATTCCTTTATGCGTTCAAGCCATTAGGTATGGTCTGTCTGTGGTTGCGGTAGACTTTAAAGGTGATTTACAGGCAATACAACTTTTGGCACGAGAAGCCCAAAAAGCCGGGAAAAAGTTTTATTATTTTTCACTTCACCCGACAATTAAGTCAAATAGCTATAACCCTCTTAATTCAGGGACTTCACTTAGTAAGGTTGAACGTGTATTGACAGCACTGGAATTGGTTTTCCAAGGTGCTGCAAAATATTATACCTATTGTCAACAAGCTATATTTATACCAATTCTAAGATATTTTGAAACTAGAGGTATCAAATGTAGCATGAGAGATATAAGAGAGATACTTCGGGACCCGGAATTGGTTAAAGAAATCACAAGAGAAGTAATGACACTTAGCCAGGTGCAGGGATTAACTGCTGCGCTGACACCGTTTGCAGACCTTAAGCGAATCAACGACATCGAACCTGATATTGACCTTGCAGAAATAATGAAAAATGGGGATGTTGTTTACTTCGACTTACGATCTGCAGAAGCCCCGGAGTTTGCAGCATCTATTGGAAAAATGCTCGCCATGGACTTGCAGGCCCAGGCTGCTCTCAGAACCCAGCAAGACCGGCTGGTGGTAGTGGCTATTGATGAATTTCAAAATATGGCCTGCAACGCCTTTAAAAATATTATTGCAAAAGTTCGCAGCGCGAACTATGCAATGGTCTTAGCGAACCAGGCTCTGGGGGACTTAAAGTCCGTCAGTGAGGACTTCCTGAATACAGTTGCAACAAATACGGCTACGAAGATTGTTTTTAACGTGGAGGACCCAGCGGATGCAGATTACTTTGCCCGAAAAACAGGTCAGGTTGTAGTTGATTCCCACGGGCAAAGCAGCAGCCGCGATGCCATCCACCCACTAGTGACCAGAACGAGAACAGAAAGTAGTCAAGAATACGACAAGCACTTTATTCACGCCAATGTTTTTTTGAAGTTGCCGTTTTCCAAATCGGTCATCTTTCAGCGCGGTCAGTTAGCTAGCCTTGGGAACCATGTCCACCTGATCAGTAAAGCGGAAAAGGACCGACTGGAGTTAGAACCGTATCCTAAACCGGTGTCCGGGATAAAGCATGGTGTTAAAACGGCATCGGGAGAAATTAGGCGTTTGAAAATGATTATCATTGAAAGGAAGAAACAGGAAAAACAAGACCAAAATCAAGCCCAGGGTCAGCCCCGGCAACAGCCCGGCCAGGGGGAAAATGCCGGCGTTGAAACGGAAGATATTGCCATGTAGTTGCCGGCATTTTCCGGCATATCTGCCTTATAGTGTCACCAATTGCCTGGTGCATTCAGGTAGTGCCGGGCTTCCGCCATTCGGCACCACCTATCAGCACCACCCTGGCGCACCATGGCCGGGCCGCGCAGGGGCTTGCCGCTGCAGCGTTTCTCTGTTAGAGTGTTCCGCCCAGCGGAACACTCTAACAGAGTGGGAGCAGCCACGACACTAACAGTTCCAATGCAATGCTTCGCTACCGCTCAGCATTGCCCCCGTCCCTTCGGGCCGGGTGGAACTGTAAGTGTCGCGTCTGCCTTCGGCCACCACCCCCTTCGGGGGCAAGGGGGCTTCGCCCCTGGTGGCCTACGGCAGACGGTCTTCGCTTCGCTCGACTGGCTGCTCTTGCGCCCCTGCGTTCCGCCGGGTAAGAAAATTCGGCTTCGCCTCATTTTCTCCCGGCTACACTCCGGGCCGCTCAAGGGGGAGGGGCTCTGCCCCTCCCCCTTTAACCCCCAACCCCGCCGGGGGATTTTTTAATCCCCCGGACCCCCTGGCATGGCTTCGCCCCTCTTATGATGGGATTGAAATAATAACTAAGGTTAAGCAACTAACCAATCGTGATAGATAATACGCATGGTAAAAAACTCAATAAAGAAGATGGATGGTGAAGATAATGCTACGTCATAAAAACTTACGAGTGATTTTGCTCCTGTCGCTCATTGTGTTAGTCCTGGCGGCACAGGTTGCCTGGGCGGAAACCGAGCAGCAGACCAGCAATTCCACCGGTGTCGATAAGGGTGGTTCTTTTGAACGTGTAGTGGCCACCTTGCTGGAATTTCCAATTAATATAGCTAAAGAAATCGGAAAACATGCCGGTTTAAAACCACTGGACCAGCTAGTATTTCTTTCAGGATTAAGCGACGATCAAAAAAAGATGTCTCCATGGGAAAAGCAGAGTGAAGTAGACTTTATGAATATATGGTATGCGGCTATGTCCGGCCTTACGTTGCCATTGTTTTTAATATTAATATTCGTAAGTGGTTTTAAGCTTACAGCCTCTGGTGTCAATCCGGCAGCTCGTGAAGAAGCAATACAGTCTATTTGGCGTTGGTTCGGGGCGTTGGTAATTATGGCAGTGGCCCCGTTGTTTGTACAAACCTTGATGTGGTTCACATCTATAATACTTGACGGTATTAGTTTTGCCTTCGGCCTGGTGGCCACAATGGCGGGGATCGGACGAACGGTGCAAGACTGGGGCGCAATCAACTTTGGTGGCGTCTCACTGACTACTGGTAGCGTTCTTGGTACTGCAATCGTCAAGTGTATGTTCGTTATTATTTGGATTTGGCTTAACGTGATTTATATCGTGCGGAAGCTTGTTCTTTCGGTCATGTTCTGTTTCACTCCATTGATGGCAGTTATGTGGGCGCTTAATAAAAACACTACAGCGATGGCTGTATGGATGGGCGAGTTGGCGTCTAACGCCTTTATGCCCGTAGCCCACGCTATAGTTTTTTGCGTTATCCTCGGGTTTTTGGACGTGAAAAACGTCAGCCAGGGAGATACGTGGCTAAAAATTCTGGTAACGATGTATACGATTATTCCGCTTGCGGAAGTAATCAGGAATACTCTCCAGTCTCTTATGTCACGGTGGGCAGGGGTAAGTGAAGTTAGGACGGCTGGAAAGGCTGTAGGTGCTGCTGTTGGGCTGGGCAGTGTATTTTCCCTTGGACGAGTGATTGGGAGTACGTTTGGAGGTGGTTCTGATGGCGTACCAGTCGATTTTAAAGACCCAGGTGGTTCTGCGAGGCAGTCTAATTTGGATCCTATACCGGTAACGGGAGGCGGCTCTGGTGGTATGAGTGGTATCAATGTACCAGGCGTCTCCAATTCCGGTTCACAGATTGATTTGGGTAAAGGTGCGTCAGTAAGTATGGCTGGAGGCCCAGGTGATAACACGGGTATTATGGAAGGTGCGGTTGGGGGAATAAGTGGTATGGGAGGAAGCGCAGCGGTAGGCACGGCACACAGGGCAAGTGGTAAAGTGAGTTATGGTGCGCAAACCTCTGAATCTTTTGGAACATCGGGCAGTGCGGATAGAATAAGATTAGGCGATACAGGAAGAAATTCAGCGGGAAGCGCGACAAGAGGGTCGGCTAAATTTGAAACCAACGCGGTTGGACAGCCACAGGAGCAATCTTTTAGCGGGCGAATAAGAACAGTGTTACAAAATCCTCAAAAGGTTGCAAACTTGGCCGGCGACGTAATCCGTTACACTGCCGGTGCAGGTATCTGCGCAGTAGCCGGAGCTGTACCCGGCGCGGCACCCATTGGTGATGCTATGGCCGGTATGGCTGAGGGGAGCGCGCGGGTAGCGGGAACGGCATCTTCATTATTGATACAGACGCGAGCGGTGGCGAAGAAAGATAACATATCCTATGGAGAAGCTTTGCAAAAGGTGACCGGTAAAGAGAGTACCCTGGCTGCTGTAACCGTAGCCGCTGGTATGGCTGTAAACGCAGCATTTACGCCTGCTCCGAAGCAACAGAAGTACCAGCACCATAGAAACTATGGTCTCGATTACAGGATATAGTTTATGGCGAATCGGAAGTATTTAATAAAGAATTAGCTTAATATTTTGCGGAGGTTTTTATTTTGGCAAAAATCACAAAGGCTAAGCAGTTAACCGATAGGGACAAAAGTATTTTGACTGACCTGGCACGGTGCAGGGTGTTGTCCTCAAGCCAGATTAAAAACGCTTACTGGCCTGAAGCCAAAGAAAGGACTTGCCTGGAGAGGCTTGAAAGGCTCCAAAAAGCTGGCTTTGTTAAAGTACAGACCATCCCGGGTGAAAAGGCCGGCAGGTATTTAAAAGTGTTTTGCCTTGACGATAAGGGTAAAAAATGGGCCACCGGTCCGGAGTGTGGATTTGACCGGAAAACTATTTTTGTTCACCCGGGTAAATCAAACGAGATTCTTCACCAGGTTAGAACAAATTCGGTTTACTACCGGCTTAGCTCAAACGAACGGGCTACTTACAAAATTGGCGATGTGATTGAAATTGAAAGAAAGGTCTATAAAGGCGGCGGTGGGGTTGAGATCCCAGATGCCGCTTTTGTTAACGACGAAGGGGATGAGGTTTATGTGGAGGCGGATACCGGCAGTTATACGGGGAGGCAAGTGAAGCAAAAGGTCAGCAGCTTTGGAGGGAAGAGGACTATTTGGGTTTGTCCTGCCGGCAGGAAAGGTTTTCTTGCAAGGCACGGGGCCGAGGGTGAATTTTTTACTTATTCTACCGCAAGTTAAATGAGTAGGGGTGATTATATGGGGTGAAATTAACCGAACGCGATATTAAAACTCTGGAGTTTTTGGCAAAGTGGCGCTTTTGCACGGTGGAGCAGTTACAAAAAGCCGGGATCTTTCGCTCATCTTCAAAAAAATGCGGCAGCAGGTTGTCAATTCTTCGTGCCAATGGATTTATTAAATCAAGCCGTCTTAATTCCGGCAAGTTGTTTTATATCCTGACACCTAAAGGCGGGGAGGCAATAGACTTAATTGCCAGTTGGCATTCTGCACGTTACCGGTTTGCTATAAGTACAGTAGTTAATCAGCTGGTCTTAACTGATTTTGCCTTGTATATGAAGATTGAGTATCTACCCAGGGAAAAGGCGCTTGAGAGATTTTTAGAAGCTAGTTATGGCGAATTGCTCAAGGTGTCTCGTCTTTCTGATACTTATTATATGAAGGACGGCTTGCTTCACGTGTTGGTGGTGGACAACCAGCTTTCCATGAAATATTTTGCGGAGCGGGTGAAGGCGTATTCAAATCTGCCGGCGGAAATGCGGGAGAGTATTAAGATCGTGTTTTTGGTTTTCAGCGAAGCTAAAAAAATTCAAGTGAAAAAGCTATCTAGCGGTAGTAGAGTTAAAGTTAATGTGCTAAAGGCAAGCTGGAAGTATTGAAAAAATGTAATATAGCTATAATGGCTATATTTTAGTATAATAAGTGTGAGATATTTAAAAGGCGGTGAGATTATGCTCCAGGTACCGGTTCATGAGGCGAAAAACAGGTTAACGGTTTTAAGGCGTGAGGCTGCGACCGGCAAAGAATTTCTCCTGGCCGACGCAAAACGCAAGGACGGTTCGTCGGTATCCCTTATTTCCACTGATTTGCTCGATGAGTTGTGCGAGACCAGGAAATTTACCTACGAGTGGATCGACCAGCCGGGCGGCAAGAGCGAGAATTATTCTCTGTACAACGTGGAAACCGGCGTTTACGGGGTTGGCCCGACCAGGCTGGAAGCGGTTGAGGATTTTATTGACAATATCCTTGATTACGCTCAGGTTTATTTTGCCGATTTGCCCTATTATTTAAGCCCGTCTGGCGGCAGGCGCGGACATTACTGGTATTTGAGGCGCGTCCTCCGGTGCGCGGGTGACAGGGAAAAGCTTTTCTGCGTTTTAGACCTGGAGAAGGTATTGGTGAATTAATGGGGGATATACCTTTACTTGGGACGACGTTGAAAAAATATGCCGTAAGCTGGGGATGGAAAGACAAGGTAAAACGTCAGTTTGGAAGGGTGTTGGCCCCGATGGGATTAAAAGGACCTGCGTTATACATGCCAAACATAGAGGAAATGTGGGTGCTGGGCTAGCGCAGAAAATCGCTACAAGGGAGTTAAAATTCGCTTCGGTTGAAGAAATGTACAGGTTTTTAAAAGGTGAATAACATTATAGTGTAGGCACAGGCCGGCTCCGTAAACTTCGCCCGCCTGTGCCTTCGATTTTGTCTTTTCATGTCGGGCAGACAGGCGGAAATGCTGTCTTAGGGGTAATCTCTGTGGTTCCGCATTTCCGCCTGACTGCCAAGTTCTGAGGTCTATAAGGGGGTGTCTATTAATGAATATCGGTTACGTTCGTGTGAGCAGCAAGGATCAGAATGAAGAACGACAAGTCCTCAAAATGCGTGAACTGGGCATTGAGGACCGGTTTCTTTTCATCGACAAGGCAAGCGGCAAGGACTTCGACAGGCCGGAGTACCAAGCCATGAAGCGTATTGTCCGGGGAGGTGACGTGATTTACCTGGACGCTCTGGACCGGCTTGGTAGGGATTATGACGGCATCATCAGGGAATGGAAGGAGATTACTAGGGAGATAGGCGCTGATATAGTGGTGCTGGAGAATGAAAACATCTTCGACAGCCGCAAGTTTCGGGAGATGGGCGACATCGGCAAGCTGATGGAGGATCAGTTTTTGAGCCTGCTTTCTTATGTGGCCGAGCAGGAGCGCAAGAAAATAAAGCAGCGCCAGCGGGAAGGAATATCGGTAGCTAGGGCGAATGGTAAGCGCCTTGGACGGCCTGGTTGTGTGATACCCCCCAACTTCCAGGAGATATGCCAGCAGTGGAGGGAAGGGAAAATGACTGCCGTGGAAGCCATGCGCCGGACGGGGATGAAAAAAAGCAGCTTTTATAAAATGGTGAAAATACTGACTATTTAGGATAAAATGATACTTTGTTGGAAAAATTGATGTTTACAGACGTTTGTAATTTTGATATTATGTTTTATGGATCACATTTGCGCTAAAAATGGGGAAAATGTGATGCGCACGTACCTAAACGGGTGGCGTTTCCGGTGAGGGACTCCCTTAATCTGGTATGTACCAGATCGCTACGCTTAGAGAACCGGCGCTGGGGGCAAAAGCGAGAGTTTGCTTGATTTATCCATTTTTGTTACGAATGACCTTTGAAAACTGAATAAGGATATTGTAGAGAGTAGCGGAGTTGGACGGAGCACCGTCCTATCTAACTCGCATTTTCCTGCGCGCGCTTTTCTCCGGCAGGGGCGATTAGGTGGGTAGCCCGCCGCATTATTATACTCGAAAATAAAACCTGTTATGAAAACAAAACCTCACTATATCTGTGGGGTTTTTTCACTTTTTTGAAGGTTTTTTCTCGTATTCTGATAACGCATATTCTAGGAGGGATTTAATGGCTTCACATTGACTCATTTTATCCTTTGACTTCAAAATATTATCTTTTTAAAATACAAAAAAATTTTGAGGAGGATAACTATAATGGCGAGACAAAAAACTAAAAAAGCCTATCTATTAGAAATGCTTGGGGGACATGGTAATTTAGATCTGGCTGACGCTGCAGAAAAGCTGTATGGCGATAGAGAAGAATTAGCAAGGTTAAAAGTTATTAGACTTCTATCTGCATATAGAAAAAAGGACAAAACTTTTGAAAACATTAGAGTTCGATCCGGTATAATTACTTATATTTAAAGAATAAATTTACTTTAGCTCTTTAGCGGAAAAATAACTATCAATCATTTTTTTTAGAAACTCTAAATCTCGATATTCAAAAGATGTCTTTTTAAGCTTCAAATATGTGTCTATTATGAATTTTGATAGTTCGGGATCATCGACTGTTTTTAAATTGTTAGAACCAAAAGATCCTCGTTCATCTTCATGTATTTTAAGTAAATTATCAATTATATTTGGATTATTTTTATTTGGATTATTTTTAATTTTTATTAATTCTTCTTCAGGAATTAATCTGCCAGCAGCAATGTAAACTTCAGGTTCTTCGAAAACACTAGCAAATTTATTAGTAAATTTTAATGAAGGTCCTACTTTTTCATTTTCTATTTTCCAAATATATGTTTGGCTGACGTCAAGTAACGTAGACAATTGCCGAGTCGAAAGTCTACGTTTTTTTCGCCAGCCTTTTAGCCATTTTCCAAAGCTGTTATTGTTCATAAGGATACCTCTTTAACTAAAACCTCTAGTCTAATTTTAACCAATAGAAAGGTATATGTAAACCAAATAGTTGTTGACAACTATTTGGTATGCGATTTATACTATAGTCAACAACCAATTGGTTTTCAAGGAGAAGGGAGCGAAGCTATGCCTAGAAAAAATCCAAATATAAAAGGAAATATCAGGAAAAGGGGCAAGCGAGGCGAAACAGCGAGAGAAATTATTCGCTTAATAGTTGAGAATCCGAGAATGGCTATAAAAGAGATAGCGGACTCAGTCGGCTGTTCGAATGAGAATGTTAGGGTTACACTTGAAAAGTTGAAACAAAAACCTGAAACAGCTACGCTTTTTGGATACGATGAAGAAGCCATCCGCTCAATTATAGTATATAGAAATACGAAAACAGCGATAAAAAGGGAGACTCTATGGCGAGGAAAGGCCAACTGGCCGGCAACGAAAACCGCAACGAAAAAGAGTGTGACAAATGCCGAATTAGTCAGGGCTTGCGGCCAGCATTATACGTACCAAAACGGAAACCAAAAATATGTGATCGATCCAGAGTACATAGGAAACAAATACAGTTGTGACGTTGAAATATCAATAAACGGTGAGATAACGCGAATTGTAAAAGGGCGGCCAACTATTCCTATCTCGTTTAAGTTGTGGCTCTGAAAATATAAAAATATTTTCGGTATCTTAATATATACCGCATCGGATATAATATTTCAAGGGTAGGTTTTTTGGAGGTGCAGTTTGGAAATCCATTTTACAAAGCACGCTAAAGGGCAGTTGAAAGAAAGAGGGTTAGCAGAAGAAATTGTTATTGAAACTTTATTAAATCCTGAGCAAGCATTTTATCAAGAGCCAGACGTTTTTGTGTCTCAAAGAAGATACAGGCTAAAGGGAAAAGAATACTTAATACGTGTCGCATCTAAAAGGAATGGTGAAATACTAGTAGTGTTAACCGCCTATAGAACATCAAAAATTAGCAAGTATTGGAGGTATGATTTATGAGATTCCGTTATGATCCTGAAGCTGATGCATTGTATATCCGGTTTCAGGAAGGTAACGTAAAAGAAACGGACGAAGTGTTTCCAGGCGTGATGCTTGATGTTGACGACAACGGCAATCTGCTGGGACTGGAGGTATTGAACGCGTCCAGTAAGTTAGGCAAAAAACCATTCACGTTAGAATTTGAAATACCGGGTATTGCCTGATAAAAGAGGCAATAATATGCATATAGAAGTTTATCTGACTTTTTTTACAAACCTCTGCTGGACGGGGGTTTTGTGTGTTGCAAATCCGAGAGAAAAGGAACGACCTGGCCGCCTAATCAGCCGCCAGGTCGTTCAAAAAAGCACCCTCCTGCATTCGCTGGAGAGTGCTTGCTTTTTTAAAAGAGGAAGGAGGTGCTTGAAATAAATAGCTTGAGGGTTGGACCGTTTCTGACAGTTCATTGAATTTGATAGTATTGCCTATTTAGTTGCAAATGTCAATAATAAAGAATATTACAAACACGGTATAATTCATGGTTTTAAAATAGCGAATTTACTTAAGAAAGTGTAGAAGTGGTTGATGCTTGGTTTCCAGTGGAAAATATTTCTTGCGCTATAACTCTAAAATGGTAAAATAATGTTGGGGATACGAAACTGAGGGCGGGCCTCACCTGCCATGGGAATTTCCCAAAAGGAGGTGAGGTGGTTGAAAACATCCGATGTCATTCAACTTGTAATCGCCTTGCTTCTTGGATTAACCCTTATAGTGTCAGTAGTCAACCTAGCGGTAAGATAGCGATAGCCGGGTTGTAGCTGCAACCCGGCTATCCTTAAAGCCCCTTGGTAGATGAGGCACTCGTGCCGTCCCTCAGTAAGTATTCCCATTGATTAAAGGGGTGATAACTTTTAAATAAATAATATATCCGGTTTATAGAATTGTCAAGATTAGGGATATGTCCAAAAGTAAAAGTACGTAGAATAATTTTAGGAGGTTCTTCTAATGAAAAAGTTTATTGCGTTTATATTATTTCTGGCGGTAGCCGTTATCGTTGTTCCCTGGCTCCACCCGGCAAAAGCCGATCAGGTAAACGTGTATCAGGATAACCAACTGGTTAAATCGGTTGTATTCAAGATTGGCGTATCCGAGTATGTGGTGAACGGCCAAACGCCCGGTGTGAAGATGGACGTTGCACCGTTTATACAGAACGACCGGACTTTCGTCCCTGTCAGGTTCCTGGGCAACGCCCTGGGCGTGAACAACAGCAACATCACCTGGGACAACGCCACCCAGACCGCGACGCTGAAAGGCGCTAAAGCAACCCTGAACATGACCATCGGAAAAGCCGAAGTTGTCAGCAATGGTGTAACCAAGGCGATTGACGTTTCCCCTATGCTGGTTGATCCCGGCCGCACGATGTTACCGGCTCGGTTCGTTGCGGAAGGGTTAGGCTACCAGGTGGATTGGGACGAAGCGACCCAGACGGTGATATGCTGGCCGGCAGGACAGACGAAGCCGGACGTGAGGGCGGCGGTGAACTACCTGGTGAGCAAAGTAACACAGAGCAATCCACAGGGCAAACCGGATATTATCGTTGCTCTGGACAACCTTTTAGGTGTGTCGGGACATAAGAGTGGATCAGAGTGGGCGTACAGCTTGTCAAATGAAGAAAAGAACAGTAATAGAGATAAAAGTTCTTTCTCTTACTGTGCCAACAGTAATAACGGTAAAATCCTTATTGGCGTTGATTGGGCACAAATCCTTCCTGATATTCGCAACGTGCAGCTGGATCTCTCACCGATTGAGAAAGTGCTGAACTGGAGGTTCCCCGACCAACCGGCCCAAGTGCAGGAAATAATGGACTATGCCTGGCAGGTGGCCGAGAAGACGAGGAGCAGTGACGGACTCGAACGTCTACCATTGAAATATTTCAATGTCGGCGGACATGAGGTAGCAGTACATTCCATGGGCCTTAGTTTTGTTATTGTGAATATCTCGAATTAACAGGAGGGATTTAAAGTGTTACGTAAATTAATAGCTGCATTTGTTTTACTAACCCTGCTTGCAGGGTTTTCCTTTTCGGAGGCGCAAGCCGGTGAAGACAAGCTGCAAAAAGTGCTTCAGATTAATGGCTTGCCTGCGGAAAGATGGGGCTTACAAGCACGCCTCGACCGGGGCCAGATTGTCTACGGCCTGCCCACGGACATAGACAGCAACGACTGGAAGCCCGCCCCGCCCGACGCTGACGGCAACGACTGGCAGAAAGCCAACGGCATGGACCTGGGCCACCCCGGTGAGGAGCCGCGCTATTTGGGTAAGACAATTGATGGGAGCGATTTCACAAACGAGTTATTTCCAATGGACGCGCCCGACCAGATCGCCCCGGCACAACGGGATATGATATTCCAACCATGGTATGAAAATTATTGTGCGTTGCAGAATTCAAATTCTTATTCCGATCAAACCTGGTCAATCATCGCAAAAACCCTGCAAACCTATAACAAACGCATCGGTTACCCGGGCGCGGAGGACAGCTTTACCAACAATCCCGCCTTAAAAAGCGGCGACTTCAACGTAACGATAAGAGACTACTTCAAGGTACTGACTGAACCGGAACCAGGACTTACCGGGACGGTGAGGCATTGGCACAACCGTAGTGATCTCGGCGGGGTGTATTACGAAACTATAACAGTGAAGTGGGATGTTATACCCGACTTCATCGTGGAAAGCATCGACCCCGGAGTGCCCAAGGGCGAAAAAGTACAGAAAGGTAAAAAATACACGGGGAAAGTAGTGTTAAAGACTAAGCCCGACTCATCTTTCCTGTCAAGCCCGAAGACGAAGGAACTGTTTGACGTGCTGGAGGGCGGCAAGGTAAAACTGTCTCAAGATTACGCCGTACCCTTCGGCGTTGCGATTAACGGTCAACTGGTGCAGCTAAAAAACCTTCAACCCGTGCCGGATCTGACCAACGTGTATTGGTACAGCGTCAAAGGCAACAAAGCGGAAGACACCCTTGAAGTAACTTTCGATTGGACATCTGACGGCGGTCCCGTGAAGATAGGTGCGGCCGTAAATACCTTACTGGAAAATACGCTGCCGCAAGAAGCATGGAATGACATGGATTGGTCAGAGTTGACAAATACCAATAATACGAAGTTCGCGGAGTTGCAGGGTGAAGTAAAAAATCTTAAAGTAACCGACATCACCCTCTCGCCCGAACCCGGCCAACCCGGGCAGTTAACCAGCGGTGTAATAACTGTCAAGAACGATTCCGAGATGGGTTTTGCAAACGTTGAAACATTATGGCGTGCAAGACGTTTAGACGGCACGGTACTAGCGGAGAACACTATAGTGACAAACTTGGCGGCAGGTGAGCAAAAAACGCTGCCGTTCAGTTTCACTCCTGACCTTGCAGGAGAATACAGCGTTGCGGCCATGATCAACCCGGACCACTCCAACCCGCCGGATGAAGTTAACTTCCTAAGTGGTGACTGGCCGGGCGACAACCGGATGGAAGTACCCTACACAGTCAAGGGAAAGGACTATGACATCAAGGTTCAGATAATCCCCGGCATGAATCCCTGGAGTACGACGGACAACCCGGCCTATATGTGGGCAACGGTGATAGTGAGCCGGAAAGATGAACTGCCCGAAACATTACCGGTAAGGTTAACAATCAGCGGAGATGGTGGTACTGTGGTTAAAACGTTCGACCTCCCTCCAAAAGGAAGTCCCTACGAGTACGAATATAACATAACAGCATCAGTACCGGGATATTACAATGTAGAGGCGCAGGCTTGGCCTTTTGACGATTCCTGGACGGATGTCTACCCACCCGATAACGTGGATAGCGTCACGATTGAGTATATACACAATAAACCACCTGAAATTCAGGACGATAAATTGCACGGGGAGATTATAGATTCGGAAAAACACTGGTAAAAATCTAAAATACCACAATCTCACCAAAATAACGGCAAAATGTGGTATAATTAGCCCGGAAATACTATTCTGGTACGGGCCTCACCAACCGGGGGATTAATAATCTGAAGGGGGGTGAGGCCGGTGAAGATATCAGATGTAATACAGCTTATTATCGCCATTCTTCTCGGACTAACCCTCGTTGTATCCGTAATCAACTTGGCAATAAAATAGCTTTTCCCAGGGTGTTAGCAGCGCCCTGGGAAACCTATAAAGCCTCGGTTGAGTGAGGCACACGAGCCGTATTTCAGTAATAGTATTTCCATTTATTAAAGCAATATTATTACAACTGAAAAAAACTGTCAAGACACCAACTGGTTAAACACCTGTTGGTGTCTTTTTTAGGGGGGGTGAAAATGATTGAAGATCATAAAAAACGAGCGAGGGTCGATATTGGTGGAACTCGGCTTTATAGGGCCGGTTTTCATCGGTATGGTATTCATGTTACTTATTACCGGCCTGTGGATTTACAACGCCACACAAACCAGCCAGGCCGCCCGGCTTGCGGCGCACCAACTGGCGGTAACGGGAAATTACAGCGAGGCTAATCAAATAGCTTATTATCACCTCAATAAAACTGGAATAGCGTTATCCACTAAAGAGGTTTCTGTTTATTGGAGTGGAGACGTAGCCTGTGCTCTTGTTAAAGCCGATATGGAAACATATATGCCGGGCCTGGTAAAGCTCTTTAACCCCTCAGCTTCCAATTGGACAGGAAAAGTAACAATTTCAAGGGAGGCGCAGACTACCGGTGAGTACAGATTCCGGTCGGGAAACCAGAAATACTTTAATTAAGGACGAAAAGGGCGTCATTTTGGTGGAATTCGCTTTTTGTTTCATTATCCTTATCGTGCTGTTCCTCGGAACTGTCACTTTATCGTTTGCGTTCCGGGATTATGTGTCTTTACAAAGAGTGGTGAGAGAAGGTGCAAGAGAAGCAGTTATAACCGGCAACACCAGTATGGCATACTCAAAAGCCTACCAGGCCGCCTGGCTGTGGGGGTTAAAACCGGAGAACCTTACAATAACCTTCCAGCAGGAGGTAGACGGGAACCGGACATTTGAAAAGTGTTACGGCACATATCAGATCGAATTGTTCAACTACACTTTCCCTGCTCTGGTAGGCCAGGCGTCACTTAGCGATATTAATATCAACGCAAACGCCACGTTTGGGTGGTGGGACTTTACAAAGAAAAACCCTTAAGGTGGATAACCAGGAAAGGAGCAAGTTATGTTTAAAAATATTCTGTCTGACGAGCGTGGAAGCATACTTCCTATTATGGCCGTTGTGATAGTGATTCTAATTGGTGTGTCCGCCGTTGCTGTTGACTACACGCGCCGCGCGGCAGCTTCCGAAAAGCTGAAAACAGCCGGTGAGTCGGCGGCCGTTGCCGGAGCTTTGAGCGCAACCAGGTATGTCAGGCTGTCTATTGACCCCGGAAGTTATAGAACTTGTTGTGGCGTAGAAACATGCAGCCCGTGCTGCGTTGATTGCGGCGATGTCATCATAAGAGAAGGCACAGAAAAAGAACTCATCGAAAATAACGGTTATAAAAAGTATTGCTGCAGTTGCGGTTGTGGTCCGGTAAAAATCATTAACCGTTGGGTTGAGTACGAAGGCAACAACGCAGAGTTGGCGGCGGAAATGTTTTTCAACGCGAATAAGCCAAAAGAGATGAGCGCCGATCAGGGCGGGGCATCAAGTATAACAAAGATAACTACCTACCAGGACAGAAAAAGTCCGTATTATCCTTCCGTGGTAGTTGAAACAACCGGTAAGGTGAAAACGCTCTTTATGAGCTTTTTAAACACGATGGCACCAGGAGTTGACTTTTCTTACCTCAACTCAAAAAAGTGTTCACAGGGACTAACTTATTATTATGACCTTAACGGCAAATGGCACCGAACAGCAGAGGAT
This sequence comes from Pelotomaculum sp. PtaB.Bin013, assembly GCA_002067515.1. GTDB lineage: Bacteria > Bacillota > Desulfotomaculia > Desulfotomaculales > Pelotomaculaceae > Pelotomaculum_D > Pelotomaculum_D isophthalicicum. The sequence goes on from MVQK01000002.1 coordinate 16,263, forward strand.
CCGTGCAATTAAGGAACCGTGATTATTTTAGTGTTTTAATAATACCACTTCTGATATAATTATAACCACAAAGGGGTGATGCCTTTGGCCGAATACGACCTGATCATCAAAGCCCTGGCTGAGAGATACATGGACAAGATCGCTTCCTTTGTCAGGGGTGTACCGGTTGCAGTGGAGCAAATCGAGGACAAAGACAAAGAAGCAGTGGCCGTGCAGCGCACTTCTGACGCGCTGGTCAAAGTACGTGAAGACGGCTACGAGTATCTAATGTTAGTTGAATTTCAGGCCAGGCCGGACCGAAAAATGGCGAGAAGGCTGCTGGAATACACGGCCATGCACCACTGCCGGCACGAAAAACCAGTTTACCCGGTAGTAATCAACCTGACCGGCGGCAGCCGGCAGGATGGACGGTACATGTTTGAATGCCTTGACCTGACAGTAGTTGATTTCAACTACCGACAAATCAACCTACAAGACATTGCCGGCCGGGATCTACTTTACCGGGGGCCGGTGGGGTTATTGCCACTAGCTCCGCTGATGCGGCAGGAGGAGCCACCAGAGGCAGTGCTTGAGAAGTGTGCCAGTCGGTTCGAATCTGAGGTGCAAGGAGTAGAAGAAAGGTCTACTCTTTATCTTGCATTGGGTGTTTTAGCAGCGTTAAGGCTCCAGAAGGGTTTGGTTCAAAAAATACTGGAGGTGAGCAAGATGGAAAACTCCCCGTTTTTTGACGGCATCCGGGAAGAATGGGAAGCAAGAGGCCGTGATGAAGGGATAGTCGAGGCTATCATGGAAGCCCTTGAGGAGAATACCGGGCAGCGTCCTGTTGGGCTAAAGGAAAGATTATCTGAAATCAGAAACAGCGACATACTTAAGAAAATCCTGCGCCGGGCTGTGAAAGCGAAAACTTTTGAGGAATTTGAAAGTGTTTTCATTGACTTGAAGTCAAACTAAATACAGAAGTTATTCACCAGGTTCTGGGTAATATACCCAGGGCTTTTTTCTTTCTTTCAAGCAATAAGACAAACCTGTAGCCGCGTAAACTTTTATATAGGGAGTGATGACGGATGAGCGGAGCTTATGTCAAAGAAAAAAAAGAACGTCCAATAGTAAAAATAGTGTATTCTAAAGATGGAAGCAGCGGTTTAAAGGAAGCATACCGCTTGCTTGCTAAGAAGGTCCTGGAGGCGAAAAAATGCAAGCAGCAATCTATGTCAGAGTAAGCACGGATGATCAGGTGCGGCATGGCTTTTCTCTCGCGGAGCAGAAAGCAGCCTGCCGCAACCGGGCCGCCGCCCTGGGTGCTTCTGTAATTACCGAATTTGCCGACGAAGGTATATCCGGCAGCACAATGGACAGGCCCGGCCTTACAGCTTTGCGCAGCGCCGTCAGAAACAATCAGGTTGACTTACTTGTAGTCCGAGATCCGGACCGGCTGTCGCGAAAGTTGTCACACCAGTTGCTTCTCACAGAAGAATTTGAAAAGGCCGGTGTAAAGATTGAATTCCTTGATTTCGACTGGAAGGACACTCCGGAGGGCAGGTTGTTTTATTCCGTCCGGGGGGCTATAGCGGAATACGAACGTGAAAAAATCAGGGACAGGATGGTAAGGGGTAAAGATCAGAAAGCCAGGCAGGGTGGTGTACCAATAGGTTTTTACAACTATGGCTATAATTATACTCCGGATTCGGGTAAAGTTACGGTGAATGATAGTGAAGCGCCAGTTGTGATAAATATTTTCAATTGGTTCGTTTACGAAGATATAGGCATGAACGGTGTTGCCAGAAGGTTGAATGAAATGGGAATACCTACAAGGAAAGGCAAGGGAAAGTGGCACCGCAACGTAATCAGGCAAATTTTGAGAAACCCTGTTTATGTGGGGTTTTGGCGATATAAGGAATTTTCTATTCAAGTGCCTGATATAGTAAACGGTGAAACTTGGAATAAAGCCCAGGAGAAACTAAAGGAAGCTCGCCGGCTTTGGGCCGGATTGAGCAAAAATGAATACCTGCTGTCCGGGCTAATATCCTGTTCCGAGTGCGGTAACACTATGACCGGTGTCTATACAAACTGGTGGGATAAGAGGGAGCGCCGGTATACTTGCCATAAAAACAGTCAGGGGGCTAAAAGCAGGGGTTGCGTTCCTGCCAAGTTCTTGCCAGCGGAAGTAATCGAAAACGCAGTATGGGAGCAAGTACAAGTCTGGCTGAATGATCCAGACACACTAGCTAAAGAAGCGGTCAGCGAAGAACCCAGGGAGGAAGAGCTAAGGCAGGAGTTGGATAGAATTGAAGAACACCTGAAAGGAGTCGAAAAAGGACGCAACTCCATTCTTGACACGCTTGCTTTAGGATTGGTTGAACTGGACACCAATACTAAAAATAAGCTAACCGATTTAAAGCGCAGGAAAGAAAGGCTTGAGAACAGAAAAAAAGAACTGGAAGCAGTTTTAAGCGAGGCTTACAGGTACATATCCGGCCTGGAAGAATTAAGGCTTATCTCAAGGCAGATTTTATCCAAGTTAAACAGCCTGGACTTTAGTGATAAAAAAGCCCTGATCAGAACCTTGGTTTCCCAGGTAATTATAGCCGGCCGGGGCCAACCGGGCAGGAACGGTTTAAAAGATACGCAGGTTACTATAGTTGCTAAACTTCCGGAGCAAATAGACAGTTCCGTTTTTTCTGATATCGTACGCTAGGACTTACCATTGTTTCAGTCTCAATAACAAACAGGGTTATTTAGTAAATTACGATATTCAGGAATCATTTGACAGATCCGGCTTTCGGGCGATCAGTAGAAAAGCGTTGTTAAGATAGAAAACCACCTAGATAAGATTAGGTATCTATAAAATATTTAAAATTTAAATAGAAACCGCGGGGTTTGGACCACCAAGTGGTGGCCTTTCTACCTGTAGTTATACTAGCTTCACAGCTATGGCTAGGACGTAAGTATTCCAACAGTAGATGAAATTAACAATGCCTGTGTAAACGGCCCGTAAGCCACATTCAACGTGGTAGCCACCTGCAGCGGGACAGGCACATGGACCATCGGCCGAACAACAACCAAAGCGGTCGTGGCGGTAATAACCCAAAGACGTTTAAAAATATTGAAAAACATAGGGCTAAAGATGATGTGAACCTTAACTACCTACCTATGCACCGCGTTTATGCATATCTTGCAGGGCCTTAAATACCTGGGTATGGGTTAAGTCACAAGCCATGAGACTTACCCGATTATTGATTGAGATTTTTGTTAGTGCTATAATTAATTTAGTTTCTTTATATTAAGGAAAGCTAATAATAAGCAATCCAAACATTAAGGTATCCTATGTTTTAGGGGAGAATTAGGCTCCAAGCCTTCTTTTAACTTACTCACTTAACTGCTCCATGGAAAATTTTTTTAATCGAGACCTCCATGTTACCAAGTTTATTAATAATGCGAAACCGAATTAGCAGCACCGGCAAGCAGATTTGCAGCAGCCACGATGTTGTCGGTGTAAAGCATAAGAATGATAGGCGATATAGGCGATATTTGCCTCATTCAGATAACGATAAACAAATTGCTAACAAATTACTTACTGAAACAATAAAAGGCCGTGGGGAGTTTTGCCTATGGATGAAAAAAATATACGGGATATGCGGGATATCATGCAAACAAAAGTTGAATACTTACAACAGTTTGAAGAGAATCTGGACAGGGCCAACAGGATACTGAAATATCTTACCCAGCTATACCTGGGGAGAAAGGGTTTAAGCCTTTCCCGCTACCGGATAATGCGTTATTTGCATGTCAGACAGGATGTCAACATGACGGAACTGCAAAACCGGCTGTTGATCTCTGCAGCCAGCCTCACTGAGCTGGCGGACAGTTTGGAAAAAGAGGGACTAGTGCAGCGGGTGCGCCAGCAGGCTGACCGGCGGATGGTGTATTTGCATTTAACAGAAAAAGGCCGGGCTGTTTATAAAGAGGTGTTGAAGTTTCGCTGTGAGCGTCTTGAAAAGGCACTATCCGAACCGGAGGATTTAACGCAAATTAATGATTTTTTGGAGAGGATTATTAGTGGCTTAAAAGAACAGGTGGTGGCGTCTGACGAGGGCTTTTGCAGTAAACCCGACCCATAACCTTTTTATTGACCTATTTACGTCAATCATTTTCTAGCTAAAGAAGGTGCCAAAACGAGCGTAAACATTTTGCCGGATAAAAAAACTAATCCAAGCTTTTCTCAAAGTTCACCGGCCAAAAACCGGGTAAATGGTGAAAAAAGGCCGGTTACCCGGGCGGCCCAGCAAAGCGATAAATACAAGTGGGTAACCCTCTCCAATACCACCCTGGGCATGCTAATGGCTTCCATTAATGCCAATATTATAATGATTTCCCTGCCAGCCATTTTTCGGGGCATAAACATTAATCCCCTGGCCCCGGACCAGATTTCTTACCTCTTGTGGGTATTGATGGGCTATACCGTGGTGACGGCCACTTTACTGGTCTCCTTTGGTCGCCTTTCGGATATATTCGGAAGGGTACGGCTTTATAATCTTGGCTTTGCCATATTTACCCTGAGCTCCATCCTGTTATTTTTAACTCCAGGCCAGGGCAGCGCCGGGGCCTTGGAGTTAATTGGTTTTCGCCTGTTGCAGGGGGTGGGGGCAGGGTTTTTATTCTCCAATAGCACCGCTATATTGACCGATGCCTTTCCTCCGTGGGAAAGGGGCATGGCCATGGGCTTAAACCAAATAGCCTTCGTGGGGGGCTCCCTGCTGGGCCTTTTGGGAGGAGGAGTGCTGGCTGTGTTCCACTGGCGGCTGGTATTCTTAATCAGCGTGCCTGTGGGAATTTTGGGTACCGCGTGGGCGTACCTTAAGTTAAGGGAAACCGGGGCCGTAAATGAAAGGCAAAGAATAGACCTTTGGGGTAACGCAACCTTTGCCGTGGGGCTGACCGTTTTATTAATTGCCTTAAACTACGGCATTATGCCATACGGTACGTCCCAAACGGGCTGGGGCAACCCGTTGGTGATTGCCGGCATCGCGGCGGGGCTGGTGCTATTAGCCGTCTTTCTCTGGGTGGAGCTAAAGGTGTCGGAGCCAATGTTTCGCCTGAGCCTTTTTCGCATCCGCATATTTACCGCGGGCAATTTAAGCGGCTTTCTATATTCTGTGGCCCGTGGCGGCCTGATGTTCATGCTAGTCATTTGGTTGCAAGGCATCTGGCTGCCCCTGCATGGTTACAATTTTGAGGATACCCCTCTCTGGGCGGGGATATATATGACTCCCATGATGGCTGGGTTTTTCCTCATGGGACCCTTGAGCGGCTGGTTGTCCGACCGTTTTGGCTCCCGTGGTTTTGCCACCGGGGGTATGTTGCTTACCCTGGCTGGCTTTTTACTTTTGGCCACTTTGCCGGCTAACTTTCCCTATTTGACCTTTTTGTTGATACTGCTGCTATTGGGTCTGGGCATGGGTATGTTTGCGGCTCCCAACACAACAGCCATTATGAACTCCGTGCCCCCGGAATACCGGGGAGTGGCTTCGGGAATGCGGGCTACGATTCAGAATACCGGGGCACTTTTAAGCATGAGCCTGTTTTTTACCATTGTGATTATGGGGTTGGCCGCCAAGTTACCCCCGATAATGTACCAGGGGCTGCTCAGTTCTGGCATTCCGGTGGCAGAAGCCCGGCAAATCGCCAATTTACCCCCTACCGGGGCACTTTTTGCCGCATTTTTGGGCTACAATCCGATGGAGCAGTTGATTCCTCAACAGGTATTGGTGAATCTGCCGGTAGCAACCCAAAACTTGGTGCTCGGCAAAGATTTCTTTCCTTCTCTGATTGCCCCGGCATTTATTGCCAGCATGCGCCTGACCTTTTATTTTTCCGCAGTTATGTCTGTGGTGGCGGCGGTGGCATCCTTTATGCGAGGAGAAAAATATATCCACGGTCAGGAGGACTAATTAACAGCCGTATACTTTAACTAAGTGTTAAGAAAACAACAATGGAAAAATATAAGTCAGGGTGTTCCGTCCTCGGGCGGCACGATCCATGAAGCAGGTATGCAGCGCATTCTGGAGAGCCTGGTTCACCAGGAGAACCAATCCTTACCATCGCTCTAGCTATTGTTGGAGCTTTTCCGGCCACTTGGACCATTGTTCTGTGGGTACGCCGCCGCCGTGTTAACTGGATCGGCTTAATAGGTGTCCTTGGTTTCGCCGGAGCTTTTAACTGAAGCTGTTAAACACATCTATGCGGAGAAGCAGCAGAAGTAATTATGGATATTTACAATTATTATTTTAACAAATATAAATTTCCGTTTATTATAGCTGTCAGCTGTGTATTTTTTGAAGCAATGTGCGATCTGCTGCAGCCGACAATTATGGCGCGCATTATTGACGAGGGCGTGAAAAGCAGCCGTGTGGATATCGTGATCAGGCTGGGTCTGCTGATGCTTATGATAACTGCGTTTGGAGCGTGCTTCGCGGCTGCCCGAAATATTCTATCAAGTAAGGTGTCTCAAAATTTCGGTGTGGATTTAAGGTGCGACGTATTTTCAAAAATAATTCATTTTTCTGAAGTCAGCACAGATAAAATCGAAAGCGGCTCGCTGATAACCCGTTTAACAAACGACACATCTCAGGTAATACAGTTCATCAACGGGTTGATGAGGATTTTCTTTAAAGCACCTGTCACCTGCTTAGGCAGTATCATTCTTGCCGTGATCCTGAGCCCGAAGCTGAGCTTTATCATGTTTTTTGTCGTGGTAATAGTTTCAGCTTTCATTATAATCAGTATGAAAATGAGCTATATCCGTTTTGCAAAGGTACAGTATGCCATTGACAAAGTCAACACGGTTGTTCAGGAATATCTGCTGGGTATAAGACTGGTTAAGGCTTTTGGAAGGTATGAAGAAGAGGAAGAAAAGTTCGATGGTGCCAATGCGGATTTATCGGATAAAAGTGCGTCGTCTCAGCTTGTTATTGCATATTTTTCGCCCGTTATGTCACTTACCGTCAGTTTGGGAATTGCTTCGATCCTTTATACCGGCAGTGTACTGTTCAGCAACAGTGAAATCGAAGTTGGCAAGGTGGCGGCTTTCATAAATTATATGACTCAAATAATGGCGTCTCTTATTATGATCACCAATATATTTAATATTTTTGTAAGGACAAAAGCATCTACAGAAAGAATCAATGAAGTTTTAAACAGTGAAGAGGACTTTAAAGGCGTTAAACAAACGATAAAATACGACTTCGAAGGGCTCTCATTTAACGACGTGACTTTTGCGTATCCCAATGGAAGCGGTATGCCGGCTATTAACAATCTTACTTTTAAGGTTGACAGGGGGGAGACGCTGGCAATTATCGGCCCCACTGGTTCGGGAAAAACAACACTTACTTGGCTGTGCTTGCGCTTTTACGATGTCGAAAAAGGTGCGATCTGCTTTAATAACAATGATATTAAAATGCTCGATTGCAATACGCTGAGGGATAATATAGCGTTGGCTCCGCAAAAGAGCATGTTGTTTACAGGGACGGTATTTGAAAATATAGCATGGGGTAATCCGAATGCCTCAAAAGAAGAAATAATAAAAGCGGCCCTAGCTGCGCAGGCCGATGAATTTATTCAAAGGATGCCCAATCGATATGAAAGTATTTTGGGACGAGGTGGAGTAAACCTTTCCGGTGGCCAAAAGCAGCGCATTTCCATCGCAAGGGCGTTGGTAAAAAAGTCGCCAGTTTTAATTTTGGATGACTGCACAAGCGCTCTTGACGCAGTCACGGAAGCGAAAGTCAGGCTAGGCTTGAAAACTGCTGATACTGAAAAAACAATAATAATGATAACGCAAAGGATAGGAACCGCAATGTCTGCCGATAAAATCCTTGTGCTTGACAACGGGGTTAAGGTCGGATTTGGCAGCCATAATGAACTGCTTGATTCATGTGATACCTATAGAGGAATTTTCGAGTCCCAAATTGGTGGAAACTTGAACGGTGATATATATGAATGAAAAGAATATCGTAATAAATAAAAATTATGAAAACATGCCCGATCTGAGAAGGATGAGGAGCGTCGGGCATCAGCGCTTTAACCCAACAGCAAAGCCCAGGGATACAAAAGGAACTCTGATCAGGTTAGTTAAGATTTTCAAGATTAGGCGCAAATCCATTTTGTTGGCGGCGCTTCTGACTATAATATCTACTGCGATTTCTATTATTACGCCTTTATTAGTGGGTAGAGTAATAAATACCTTTAACATAAATACAAATTTGGTTGATTTTTCTCTTTTAAGAACAATACTAATTGCTCTTGTTTTATGCTACCTGGCAAGCTGGATTATTGATACGTTGAACGGTGTGCTGATGGCTAAGGTAACACAGGAACTGGTAAAGCATATGAGAGCTGAATTTTTTTCGAAGCTTCAGAGGGTTCCGCTCAACTTCTACGACACAAGGTCTCATGGGGATACAATGAGCAGGATAACAAATGATATTGATAATATCAGTAATACCATTTCCCAGACGACAACACAGCTTATTGCCAGCGTTTTTTCCATAACAGGCGCGTTTGTCATGATGCTGGTTTTAAGTCCGATTTTAACGCTTGTTGTATTGGTATCTGTTCCGTTGTTTCTTATATTAACAAAAGTCATCGCCAGACACAGTCGAAGGTATTTTGGGGGCCAGCAGCAAAAGTTGGGCGCTTTGAACGGAGTAATAGAAGAGAATATTGTCGGGCTTAAAATGGTAAAAGCGTTCAACCGGCAGCAAAATGTCCTGGAGGATTTTAAAAAAACAAACTGTGAGCTATGCAGTTATTCCACAAAAGCTCAAATTTGGGCGGGTTTTTTGATGCCGTTTATGAATGTAATCAATAATTTAAGCTTCACTTTTATAGCATGTGCCGGAGGAATACTATCAGCCAAGGGAATGATAACCATCGGTGTAGTAGTGAGCTTCCTCACATATTCAAAGCAATTTGGGCAGCCTTTGAATAATATAGCCGGAATGTTCAATAACATTCAGTCGGCTCTGGCTGGTGCGGAAAGGGTTTTTGAAATAATGGATGAAGATGAGGAAGTTCCGGATACGGCTGGGGCAAAAGAGTTGAATAACCCGAAAGGAAAAGTTGAGTTCTGTAATGTTTCGTTTTCCTACGATGCTGGCAAGCCTGTATTGAAAAATATCAATTTTAAAGTTCAACCAGGGGAGATGGTAGCATTGGTTGGCGAGACCGGATCAGGGAAAACAACGATTGTTAATCTTCTGAGCCGCTATTATGAATTGGAACAGGGCAGCATCCTAATTGACAATACCGATATCACAGACATTACCAGAAAAAGCCTGAGAAGCTGTTTCTCTGTTGTTTTACAGGATACCTGCCTTTTTACAGGTACTATATATGAAAATATCAGATATTCAAGGCCGCACGCATCTGATGTGGAAGTTAGAGAGGCGGCTAGAGTGGCTCATGCAGATGAATTTATATCCCGTCTGCCGAAGGGCTATGATACTATTGTAACAGGCAGCATGGATAATCTCAGTGAGGGACAGCGGCAATTGCTTGCGATTGCCCGGGCCATTCTATGCAATGCCCCGATTTTAATTTTAGACGAGGCCACAAGTAGCGTTGATACAAAAACCGAAAAGGAAATCCAAAATGCCTTTTTAACGCTTATAGAGCATCGCACCAGCTTTTTAATTGCACATCGCCTTTCAACAATTCGTGATGCTGATAAAATAATGGTCATTGGTAGCGGCGAGATATTGGAGAGCGGAACCCACGAGGAACTCATGAAAAACCATGGAGTTTATTACAAAATGGTCATAAGTCAGCTGGGATATGATATGGAAGAATTTCATTCTGTTTTTGCTTAGAGTTTGGTGAAGGTGCTATCCGGCTCAAGTTGCCACATTAGCTGTTGGAAAATAGGGCGTGACTGCGCGGTACCGAAAGGGCTTAAAAGATTGTAATTGTACCAGAAGCGCAGGCCATGACAAATATGGATTGAGCAGCCGGCCATTGTTACCGGCGCTAACCGCATGGCGTTGCCGATCGGAGCAGTGGGCCGGTAATTTGGATTACTTGGTTAACTTGAATTATAGTTGCCAAATCTCGGGAACAGTTAGATAGTTCCATTATTTCTAATATCGTCCGCTAGGCTTTGTTATTAACATTTCATTCTCGATACATCTTGCCGCGTAGGTTGCCAGCCGGGTCCCTTTACCGGGGTTGAAGGTGTTAATCGCCTTAATTAAGCCGATTGTACCAATAGATATCAAGTCTTCCGAATCTTCTCCTGTGCTGTCGAATTTTTTTACAACATGTGCAACTAGTCTTAAATTCCGCTCGGCGAGGATATTGCGCGCTTCTTCGTTACCGCAGCTTAATAGGCGGAGGTACTTTAGCTCTTCTTCCTCAGATAACGGTTGTGGAAAAGAATTATTAGCTATATACGAGACGAGCAGCAGGAGGCCGTTGACCAGAGATACCACAGTCAAAGCCCAGAGACCAGATAGCATCTACATCTATCCCCCCTAATTTGTTTAATGATTCATGCATATAAGATAATAATATGAATGCGGTGCCTGCACTGGTGCAAGTCCTAATAAAAATTGTTTAAATAAAGGGTTTTTTGTCCAGTTGGAGAAGCATTAATTTGGATGATATTTTTATGCCGCCCGGAAATTATATATGGTAGTAACCTGGTTCATCCGCTGGAATTAGTTGTCTCAGCAATCCGTCTCAGTTAAAATATAATATGTACTGCCTTGTTAGCATCATGGAAGGAGCAGGGAAAAGATGATTCAGGCCACAGGGGTAATCCTGGCCGGCGGGAAAAGCGTTCGGATGGGTACTGATAAGGCGTTTCTGAAAGTAGGACCTCAGGGGATGCTCGAACATATAGCCGGAGAGTTTAAAAAAGTGTTCGCAGAGGTTTTGATTTCCGGAGGAGACCCGGAGACAGGACGGAATCTCGGTTTAAGAGTCATTAACGACCTGATTGAAGGCAAAGGTCCCCTGTGTGGTGTCCACGCCGCGCTTCACGAAGCACAACATGATAAGATCCTGGTTGTTGCCTGCGATATGCCTTTCGTCACCGCGAAGCTGGCGTGCTTTATGATGCGGCAGGTGGAAGGATACGATGTTGCCGTGCCGAGTCACGGAATTTACCTGCAGCCTCTGTTTGCCGCTTACAGCCGGAGTTGTTTGCCGGTTATTGAAGAATCTTTAGCTGCGAACAAATACAAAATTGATGGTTTCTTTCCTCGGGTAAGGGTAAATTATGTTAATATGGAAAACTATTGTTCGCATATTGACATTGAAACTTTATTTTTCAATATCAATACACCGGTGGATTTGCATAAGGCAAGAGAGATGGCTGACAAAAAGATAACGAATTAAGAATAGTTAGCTTTATTAACCATATATTCTTTAAGAAAGGTAGCGCCGGAGTTTGTTAAATTTATTATTTCCAAAAATTTATGTTTCATCGATTACCGATATTCAGGTTGAGTGGTTGAAAGAGCTGGGAATAAAGGGTGTACTTTTTGATTTGGACAATACCATTATCCGGAGGGACTCTTACCAGTTTCCACCGGAAGTTACCAGTTATATTTATAAACTCCGCCAGCATGGTTTAAAAGTAGGCATAATTTCCAATAACAGGCGTAAACGTGTTGCGGCTATCGCCGGTTTGCTGGAGGTTCCTTCAATCCACCGCGCGGTTAAGCCGTTAGCTAAGTCCTTTCGGCGAGCTATGAAAATGTTGGGGACTTCCGCGGAAGAAACAGCGCTGGTCGGCGACCAGATATTTACTGATATTTTGGGCGGGAATTTGGCAGGTCTGCATACTATCCTGGTCGTTCCCATGCAGGGCAAGGATTTCTGGGGCTCGAGGCTGATTTGCCGCCCCCTGGAAAAGCTTGTACTGGCCAGACTGAGCAAGTATAAAGAGGTTGTCTATGTTAACCGGGATTAACGGCCGGACAAAAGTTTGCGGGATTTACGGCTGTCCCGTGGAACATTCTTTCTCCCCGGCAATGCATAACGCTGCTTTTGACGCGCTTGATCTTGATTTTGTATATGTGCCTTTTTTAGTTGAACCCAGCCGTCTTCCAGCAGCGGTGGAAGCGGTTAGATCGTTGGGGCTGGCTGGTGTTAATGTTACTATTCCTCATAAACAAGCCGTGTTGCCCTTATTGGATGAGATTACTGAAGAAGCCCGCTTGATTGGCGCAGTCAATACGATTGTCAATAATTCAGGGTGTTTGCTTGGTGATAATACTGACGGAAGAGGATTCTTACGCGCCTTGCAGGAACAGGCCGGGTTCAGCCCCGCTGGTAAGACGGCGCTGATCATGGGTGCGGGCGGCGCGGCGCGGGCCGTGTCAGTCCAACTGGTCCTGGCCGGCATAAGGAAACTATTTTTATCCAATCGCTCCAGGACACGGGCGGAAGCGCTGGCCAGCCTACTTGTGAAGAATACAGGGTTGCCGGTGGCTGAAGTGGTCCCATGGCCTGTGAGCGGGGAAAACCCTGATCTATCCGAAGAACTGCCGCTTGCCGATCTGGTGGTGCAAACTACGCCGGTGGGGATGCATCCGGATGAAGGTTCAACCATCCCGCTGCCTTTATCATCGTTTGGCCCTGGGCAGGTAGTCTGCGATCTGATATACAATCCCCCGGAAACTATGTTTATGAAACGCGCCAGCCAGGTTGGCGCAACTGCTCTAAATGGCATAGGGATGCTTTTGTACCAGGGAGTCCTGTCTTTTGAACAATGGACCGGCAAGACTGCTCCGGTAGAGGTAATGAGGGAAAGTTTATTAAAATGTTTGCACTGGAGGATTTGAATTGTTGAGGTATCTTACTGCGGG
>MVQK01000003.1 GCA_002067515.1 Pelotomaculum sp. PtaB.Bin013
TCCGGTTTGCATCGGTGTATACCCCTGAATACTCTGGGCAAAAAGCGGTATCATAAAAATCGCGGAAAACATGCCTACAGTAACGATGCTCAAGCAAACCAAGCTGATCGCAAATGTCGTATTTTTTAAGAGTCTGATATCTACCAATGGCTCCGGCGTGTTCAGTTCCCATATAATAAATAGTATTGCCGTAAACCCGGAAAAGATAAACAAGTCGACAATATAAAGCGAAGTCCACCCTTTGTCCTGTCCTTCGCTGAGCGCCAGCAGCAAGGCGAAACAAGCAGCCGCGCTTAAAACAATGCCTGGAATATCCGGCTTCAGGTCTGTTCTCCTGGGGGTCTCATGTAATAACGCCACAGCCAGGAAAGTAGCCCCCAGACCAACCGGTATATTAATTGTAAATATCCACTGCCAGCTAAAGTGGTCGACCAGATAGCCGCCGAGAGTCGGCCCGATGGACGGCGCCGCCATGGCGGCGATGCCCCAGATCCCCAGGGCCATGCCTATTTTTTCCCTCGGCACGATCAGGTAAATCATGGACATGCTCACCGGCATAATCATGCCGCCACCGACCGCCTGGATCACCCTTGCCGCGACCAAAGAATTGTTGCTCCAGGCCAATCCGCAAATTAAGGAACCGGCCGTAAATGAGACCAGGGAAAATATGTACATGCTTTTCATTCCGAAGCGGTCGCCCAGATACCCTGTTACCGGCACAACGACACCCGATGCCAGCAGGTAGGCGGTCATCACCCACTGCACCTCGTCCGCCGTCACCCCGAAAATGGACATCATTTTCGGCAGGGCCACATTGACAATACTGCCGTCAAGAATGGCCATAAACCCGCCAACAACCAGAGTAAGCAAGGCAGCCAAAGGGAATTTCCCTGAAACCGTTTCTCCTGTCCCCGGTGGTCCGCCGCCCGGTCCGTTTTTCCCGGCAGCGGCAGTTTGCATCTGAGACGGTGGGTTCATATCACTTTCCACTGCCGCTCACCTCATTTAACGTGGATTCTGACTATGGCGTTCATGCCCGGCAGCAATCTTTGGCCTTGGTTGTTCTTAATGCTTATTTTAACCGGCACCCTTTGCACTACCTTAGTAAAACTGCCGCTGGTGTTCTGGGCGGGCAGCAGGGAAAAAGTAGAAGCAGTGGCCTCCCCCAGTGAGTAAACCTCTCCGTAAAAATTTATGCCCGGGATACTGTCGACGGTAAAGTCCACCTTTTGGCCCAATTTTACTTTATATAAGTCGGTTTCTTCCACGTTCGCAGTGATGTAAAGATCACTCAGGTCCGCCATCATCACCACTGCCGAGCCCGGCGTTCCCACCTCGCCGACATTGCCGACCTTCTTCAAAATAGTCCCTTTTATCGGCGCCTTGATTACAGTTAAATCCACACTAGTGGCTGTCGGCAGAGAAATATCGTCCTGTCTGGCAATAATGTCCCCCGCCCGCACCGTATCACCTTCACCAACGTTTATCTCAATCAACCTTGACGTAACTTGGGGACTGACTTTCACTATCGTTCCCGTCACACTCGCGTCTTCAGTATCCACATAATGCGCGTTCTTGTACCAGTAATAGCCCGATACTGCCGCGAGTGTAACTACCATAGCCACCAGCACACCAATAAATAGGCCCTTCTTCTTCACCTTCATCTCCCCTAAAAACAGAATACATAATTGCTCCGCGCAAACGGCACTGATACCAGACTTGCTATTAGCCTTCCGCCCTCATTAAGGCCAAGACTTTTTCGTATATCTGAACGAGATGTTTAACATCTTCTTCCGGCAACTTGCTCAAGTATTTCTCGACCACCTTTGAGCGGGCCTTCCGGCAGGTCGAAACAGTATTTTCCCCTTCTGCGGTTAACGTAAGCCACACCAGACGACGGTCTTGTTCATCACGGCACCTGTCCACCAGGCCTGCTTTATGCAGCCGGTCAGCCAGGGCGGTAATGGCGCTCAATGAAACATTCAGTCCCTCGGCAACTTCAGAAACAGTGACCCTTCCCTTTTCATTGAGCTTTTTTAACACGACAAACTGGCTCATTGTTATGCCGTTAACCATATTTTGAGCCAGTTCCGCATGCAAACGCCGGGCTATGTGTTGAAAGACTTCATCCAGGCGCTCCAGATAAAGGTTTAGTTTTTCAGAATCCATATTCACTCCCTCGTTTAAATAGTTAATATTTTGAATGATTCATGAATTAAAGTATATCTCTCATTTTTTACCGTTGTCAAGGATTAACTTCAAATATAACAAGAACAAATTCGTCATTGGCCGGCCTTTGGTATGCAATGCGGCTAAACACAAAAAAAAGCCGTCTTTCACAGATCGGCTTTTCTTTCTTGTCATTTAATAAAATAAATGTTTCTAATAATCCCACTCAAAGTGCTCAACTTGCGGAAATTTCTCCAGCGCCGCCTGCATAATCGAACAGATCCGCTGCAGGCCTTCTTTCGATTTCGCCTCGCAACGGGCCACTAAAACCGGCTGAGTATTGGATGCGCGCACCAATCCCCATCCGTCGCCGAACAACACCCGTACGCCGTCGACGTCAATCACTTCATATTCCTTTCTGAACTGCTCCACCAACCCCCGCACCACCTCGAACTTATCTTGATCAGGGCAGGGAACCCTGGTTTCCGCCGTGGAATAATATTTTGGCAAGCCCGCCAGCATTTGCGAAAGCTTTTCATCTGAATGGGATAAAATTCTTAATAACCGCCCGGCGGCATAAAAAGCGTCGTCGAAACCATAATACTCATCGGCAAAAAACATATGCCCGGACATCTCACCGGTAAAAACAGACCCGACTTCTTTCATTTTCGCCTTAATCAAAGAGTGTCCCGTTTTATAGAAGAAAGGTTTTCCGCCCAACCGGATAACCTCGTCCACCAGAGCCTGGGAGCATTTTACCTCGATGATTGCTTGCGCCCCGGGATGTTTAGCCATTATTTCCCGCCAGTAAAGACACATTAGCATGTCTCCCCAGATAATCCCCCCGGACCCGTCCACAACCCCGATCCTGTCCGCGTCACCGTCAAAGGCAACTCCCAGGTCCGCCCCCTGCTCTGTCACAGCTTTTCTTAGATCAGCCAAATTCGCCGTCTTGACAGGGTCGGGCTGGTGGTTCGGAAAAGCTCCGTCAGACGTGCAATACAAAGGGACCACCTCACAGCCCCAGTTGTGCAAAACCTGTTCGGCAAACAAAGCGGCCGTTCCGTTGCCGCAATCCACCGCTACTTTTAGCTTGCGCGGTCCAAGATGTATTTTTTCCTTCAGCATGGCCAGATAAGGCAGCACCCCGTCCCGCTTCTCCAGTTTGCCCGAACCTGTAATAAAATCCTTTTCGTCCATCAGACTTTGCAGCTTTTGGATATCCGCGCCATATATGGTACCACTGCCTAGAGCAAGTTTGAACCCGTTTTCATCGGGCGGATTATGACTCCCGGTAATCATTACCCCGCCATCAATCTCGTAATGAACCCTGGCGTAGTATAGCATCGGTGTGACTACCAGGCCAATGTCGATTACATCACAGCCGGTAGATAGCAGCCCGTTAATTATAGCGTTGCGCAACCGCTCGGAGCTGAGACGGTTGTCCCTGCCCACTAAAACCTTGTTGGTGCCGGATCTCCTGACATATGTGCCGAAGGCTTTTCCCAGCAACTCAACAGTATCGTCTGTAAGATCACGCCCGGCTACTCCCCGGACATCATATTGACGAAAAATCTGCGGGTTGATCATAGCCTCCACTAACCCCCTCTAATCATAGTTAGTAATAATTATAACACGCATGCTCTTTCTTATCCATTTTTTAACTTTTGCACATTACTTACTTTATATATGCTAGTTCCATTAGAACCATTCATATCTATTCTAAAATAACCAGCCGGAAGCAGTAAAAATAACAGCCAATAAATATTTTACCAACTGTCAAGTACACTGTAGGGTTAATAGCTTATTTTTCATATCCCCCGGGATGATTGCTGTGCCAACGCCAGGCTGTCTCGATAATTTCACGCAAGCCGGGGAAAGCTGGCCTCCAGCCCAATTCATCCTTGATTCTTTCCGAACCCGCCACCAGCACCGCCGGGTCACCCGCCCGCCGCGCCGCGTATTTTACAGGAATAGAGCTGCCTGTTACAGCTTTAGCAGTTTCGATTACCTCCAGGACAGAGTAACCGTTGCCATTGCCCAGATTGTAAATATTTGAACCAGCCCCCCCCGCCATTGCCTCCAAGGCCAGAATATGAGCATCCGCCAGATCGTTGACGTGAATATAGTCCCTGACACAGGTGCCGTCCGGAGTGGGATAATCGTCCCCAAATATTTCAAGCTGCGGTATCAACCCAAGAGCCGCCTTCATCACCAGGGGAATCAAATGGGTTTCGGGTTCGTGATCCTCTCCGATATCTCCGGCCGGGTCGGCTCCCGCTGCGTTAAAATAACGCAGGGAAGTGTAGCGCAAGCCGTAGGCCTCCCCGTACCAGCGCATCGCGCCTTCCAAAGCCAGCTTGGTCGCCCCGTAAGGATTTAAAGGGGTCGCCGGGTGGTTTTCCGTTATAGGCACTTCAATAGGCTCACCGTAGACCGCCGCGGTTGAAGAAAACACAAAGTAGCGCACTCCGGCTTCAACAGCGGCATCCAGCAGCGTCAAACCGTTCACCACGTTGTTACGGTAGTAATCAGACGGCAGGCGAACAGACTCGCCAACCAGGCTGCTGGCGGCAAAGTGCATTACCGCTTCAATATTACACCCGGTAAGAAGACGTTTCAACAATTGTCTGTCGGATGTATCCCCCCGCACTAACTCTATCTCTTTGACGGCTGCCGGATGCCCTTTGGATAGGTTATCCAGCACCACCACCCGGTGTTTTTTATTGACAAGCGCACGGACGGTGTGGCTGCCGATATAACCGGCGCCACCCGTTACCAGAATATTCATTGCTCCACCTCTCTCACGATTGTCAACTGAGCTGGCAACCGCGTTTCTTAAACAGATTATATCTTAAATTTGTTTCCGGAGCATGTCCGGCAAGGAGCAAATCATTCGTCGGTTTCCTGGTTGTATAACGGTAAACCGGTCATAGTGGACAAACTTTTTGCGCTTTCAACCGCTTCCTCCCTCGTGGCGGCAGTAGCCATCACCGGACCGTCCTGCTCCGTGGAAATGGCAACGCGCTGCTGACCGTCAGATGTTATGACGAGAATAATATACCATTCAGACATATGTCTTACCACCTTCCTCGTTTTATTGATAGCTGTCGGCAACAGGTATAGTTCGGCATGGCTGAAACAATCTCCTTTCCACATACAGCAACTTTTTGTTCCTCACTATTGTTCCTCACTATTATTATCAAATGGGCAATAAATTTTACTAAGCTTGGAGCATCCTTAGCCATTAGGCAATTTTGCTTGTGTTTTTTTGTTTTATAGATTAAAATCCCGTTAAAAGAATGCTCAGTTTTGCTATCGTAATTCCCGGCCTCTTACCTGTAAATGCATTATCTTTGCAAACATTCATACGAATCTGATTATAATGAGGAGCAGTAAATGGGCAGACAAGAAAACAACCCGGACACGTCAGACGTTCTGGTGGTCGGCGGTGGCCCGGCAGGCATGTTTGCAGCCGCGGCCGCCGTAATATCGGGAGCGAAAGTGACTTTACTGGAAAAAAATGAGCGTCTGGGACGCAAAATGAGCATCACCGGAGGCGGGCGGGGCAATTTGACCAATACTGCTTCACTGAATGATTTTATTAATAATGTTCCGGGAAACGGGAGATATCTGTTCAGCGCTTTATCCCGCTTCTCCAGCGCGGACTGCAGAAAATTTTTAAAAGAACTGGGCGTGCCTACAAAAGAAGAGGAATGCGGCCGGGTTTTTCCGGTTAACGAACAAGCCGGTAAAGTGGTCGACGCCCTGGAGGAATATTTGACGGTCTCAGGCGTGCGGTTAATCTATCTGGTCAGGGCAGCTGAATTATTACTGGCAAACCGCCGCTGTCAGGGAGTAATTGCCGCCGGGCGGCGCATATTTGCCGGTAAAACGGCTGTTATCGCCACCGGCGGGGCTTCTTATCCGCAAACCGGCTCAACGGGAGACGGTTACGCGCTCGCGAGACAAGCCGGCCACCAGGTTACCCCGCGTCATCCCGGCCTGGTGCCGCTATGCCTTGCCGAACAGCATCTATGCAGACAGCTGCAGGGATTGTCCATAACAAACCCCTTGCTTACTCTAACTACTGCTGAAGGCAAAACAATCGCCATTGAGCGGGGTGATGTTGTTTTTACCCACTTTGGCATTTCCGGGCCAGCCGTGCTCAGGTTACATATTATTAAGTTAGCTCAGTATGGCGTAGCGCTTACCTTCATACGGCGACAACTTTATAATCAAGATGACAAGCAGGTGATTATCGAGTATGGCCGAAGTTGAATTAATCGCCACCACCGCTTTTGGTCTGGAAGCGGTAGTGGCGCGTGAAATCCGAGAGTTGGGCTATGAGCAGACCGTTGTGGAAAACGGCAAGGTGACCTTCAAGGCCGGTGAGAGCGCTATTTGCCGGGCTAACCTGTGGCTGCGCAGCGCGGACCGGTTACTTCTCAAAATGGGCGAGTTCCAGGTTTTTTCATTTGATGAACTCTTTGAAAAGACCAACGCATTACCATGGCCGGACTGGATTCCTGAAAACGCCGTCTTTCCCGTACAGGGCAAGTCGATAAATTCCAAGCTGTTCAGCGTTCCCGACTGCCAGGCCATCGTCAAGAAAGCGGTGGTTGAAAAAATGAAGCAGCGGTACCGCAGGCAGTGGTTTGAAGAAACCGGCCCCCGGTATACCATCGAAGTAGCTCTATTGAAAGACGTGGCCACCCTGACGATTGACACCAGCGGCGCGGGCCTGCACAAGCGCGGCTACCGTAAATTGACGGGAGCCGCCCCACTCAAGGAGACTCTGGCCGCCGCCATGATTAGCTTAAGCCGCTGGAAACCTGAGCGCGTCCTGATTGACCCCATGTGCGGCTCGGGCACTATCCCCATAGAAGCGGCGCTAATCGGCCTGAACCGGGCGCCGGGCTTGAAACGGGAGTTTGACGCTGAAAAATGGCCGGTTGTGCCTGCCCGGTTATGGCGGGAAGCGCGTCAGGAAGCGGAAGATGTGCTCCACCGCCGGCGGCAATTAATTATCCGGGGAACAGACATCGACAAAGATGTCTTAAGCTTGGCCAGGTATCATGCCCGCCTCGCGGGAGTGGAAGACCAGATCCACTGGCAGCAGTCCCCGGTGGCTGAATTGAGAGCACGGCAGAAATACGGGCACATTATCTGCAACCCTCCTTACGGGCAGCGTTTGGAAGACCTGCCGGCCGTCAGCCGCCTCTACCGGGAAATGGGACAGGTTTTCAAAGCCTTGGATACCTGGTCATTCTATGTATTGACCGCTCACCACGAATTCGAGAAGCTATTCGGCAGACGGGCCGATAAAAAGCGCAAGCTGTACAACGGACGGATCCAGTGCGATTACTACCAGTTTTTCGGCCCCCGGCCACCGCGCCGCGATTCCACAACTACACACGATCCAGCTGTGGGACCGGATTAGCAGAAAGGGGAATTATCAGATATGAGCGAAACAGCCATGGCGGCATTACGCCGGTGCGAACTTTGCCCGCGCCGTTGCGCGGCGGACCGGCTGCGCGGCGAAACCGGCTTTTGCGGCGCGGGTGCTGCCGCGACAGTGGCCCTAGCCGCGCAGCACCACGGGGAAGAACCGTGCATCAGCGGCAGCCGCGGCTCCGGCACAGTCTTTTTTTCCCGCTGCAACCTGCGCTGTGTTTACTGCCAGAACCACGAGATCAGCTGGGGAGACACCGGAAGAGACCTGTCGGCAACCGAACTGGTTGAAGTATTCTTGCAGCGGCAAACCACCGGGGCGCACAATCTGAACCTGGTCTCCCCCACCCCATACATACCGGTCATTGCAACCGCCCTGCGCCAGGCGAAAAAACAGGGTCTAACAATACCTGTCGTGTATAACTCCAACGCCTACGAAAACGTGGCGGCCCTACGACTGCTGGAAGGCCTGGTGGACATCTACCTGCCCGACCTGAAATACTTCATGGAGGAAGCAGCCTCCCGCTACAGCGGAGTAAAAAACTATTTCGCGGTGGCCGCAGCCGCCGTTTTGGAGATGCACCGCCAGGTGGGAAACCTGACTTTCAACAAAGAAGGCTTAGCCGTACGAGGTCTACTGATCCGCCATCTGGTCCTGCCCGGCCAGCGCGACGCTGCTTGCCGCATACTGGAATGGATACACTCCAATTTGCCTGCCGAAACTTTTGTCAGTATCATGAGCCAATACGTGCCGCTCTGGCAAGCACACCGGCATCCGGAAATCAACCGCCGCCTTTCTCCGGTGGAGTATCAGGCCGTACTGGACTACTTCGATAAAACCGGCCTGCTGAACGGCTACATGCAAGACTTGGCGGCGGCAACGGAGGAATACGTGCCCCGGTTCGACCTCAGCGGCCTTAGTACCGGATATCAATAAAGATAATTTAAACGTCCACATGCTAAACCATTCTGCAAAAGACAGACGATGGATAAAAAAGCAGCTAGATTGTTGATGACTTCATAGAAGGAGATGCCAGACCCAAAGACGAATTTCTAATATTGAAAGGAATACGGGGAGGTGAATCTTCTGAATAATCTATTTGATATCGACTCGAATAAATGCAAACACGATGGAATCTGCGCGGCGGAATGTCCTTTGAGATTAATAACAACGGACGGAAAAGACGAACTTCCCACCCCGGCAGACAAAACCGAAATAGAATGCGTTAGCTGCGGGCATTGCGTTACGGTTTGCCCGCACGGAGCATTTACCCTAAAAACAATGAAGCCGGAGGAATGCGCCCCGCTTGACCGGAAACTCCTGCCCACCGCGGAGCAAGCCAAGCTCTTCCTTACCGCACGTAGATCCATTCGCACATATAAAAAGCAGCCTGTGGACCGGGCAACTTTGTCCGATTTGATTGACACCGCCCGGTACGCTCCAACCGCGGTAAACACGCAGCCGGTAAACTGGCTGATTATTGAAGACGCCGGCGAAGTCAACCGCTTAGCCGGGCTGGTAATCGACTGGATGCGTCATGTAATTGTGGAACAGCCCGAATTGGCGATAATTATGAACATGAAACGACTCGTAGCCGAGTGGGACAACGGGGAAGACAGAATCTGCCGCGGCGCGCCGCATGTAATCGTCGCCCATGCTCCGGCAGCGCTCGCCAGCGCCCAATCGTCCTGTACCATTGCCCTGACTTACCTGGAACTGGCCGCCTTTTCAAAGGGCTTGGGAGCGTGCTGGGCAGGTTATTTCAATAGAGCGGCAGATCTTTACCCACCGATGACGGAAGCCCTGCAACTGCCGGAAGGCCACAAATGCTTTGGGGCAATGCTGGTCGGCTACCCGCAGTACCAATATCACCGGATTCCATTAAGGAAAAAAGCTGCCATTACCTGGCGGTAAGGTTTGACATATAACTGATAGCACTAAGTATAGCCTCAACTTAACTATATGTAACACTTCAGCCGCTCACCCCAAAAACACCTCCCCCGAAAACATTAATCTTTGGGGGAGGCGCTATTTTTTCCACTATACTTATGATACTTATGCATTGCAATTTACAAATATTAAATAAGTCTTATTAGTGCAATTCTATAGCTGCCGTTCTTTGGGCAAAAATGTGTTCTAACGTTTATTCTTTTCCGGTCACATCTTCTGTTCCACCACCGAAATACCAACCATGTGACTCAACGAAGCGAATAAAGCGATTCAAAAAATCATCATGTGTCATAAATGGTTGAATTTCTACGCAGCCATTAATACTGATAATACGTCTGTCTTCAATTCCATCACTCAGCGGCAACGATTCTGAAATTCTGTAAGCTGCTTCATTATACCTTTTCATTCTTTCTTCATCTTTAGCTGTAGGATTGCTGATTCTGGTCAAGTCCATGTTATCACATAAGTCTGCAAGTTTTACACGACAGGCAATTTTATTAATAAGTATTCTATCAATGAAATCGTCATAGCTTTCTTCATCGCGCTTCGTTAAGCAATCTAATACACCTATGATTTCATCTGCAAAACCTCGTTTTTTTATATCTTCTAGTGTTATGGGAGTATCCTGGTTTCTGAAAGCTAAACAAATCTGATTTATACAGGATAATCCAGATTTATTAACTTTCTCTCCCGCCGACTAACGGGAGGCAGTGTCACAGGATTCAACTGCTAAGCTATGGACTCTCGTCCATATTCCGGGTGGCTCGCCTTGCGGTTTGCCGCCTGTCCCAGGGGGGACTAGTCCTGCCCGGAAGGGGGTGTTACCCACCGCCTGGTTGTTTACTGTACGGCAATGACCTTTCGCTACGTGTACCATGCCGCACCCCTACATAAAGTAGGCCCGCAAACTTTATGGCAAAGGGTTTACCTTAGCTCACAGCTGCTTTCTGTAATGTTGCCAGGAAACCAGGCTTTTCACCTCCTGTTTGGTATGTTTTTTAATTGCGGCAATTGCCGCTTTCTTAATTGCGCTCCATTGCTTCCAGTTGGTTAACAACGCGAAGGTCTCTTTTTTCTTGACGTACTTTTGCTCCAATTGGTTAGGTATCTTTTCGTTACTGAATCCCAAACCTCGACGCGCTATTACGTATGCCGCCGCCTCATGGTTCGAGAACCCGTACTGCTGTTGATACTTCAATATGCCGATGACCGAGGTGAACGGCGGAGGCGCCTTTACCAGGGGTACTCCCTCGCGGGCGGTTCTGCGATCTACCATCTGCAGGAATTTCGACCAGACGAACCCGTGGCTCATCCGGTTAAATTTGGCTGTTACTGACTTGTCGTTTTTAAACCTTAGATCCTCTACAGCAAGGGCGCAATTTAACTGTTTCGCCATATCCACTACCAATGTGGCGGCCTCGCCAATCAGGTTGTCCCGCCGGTCACTCCGGGCGTATGTCCACTCGCTTTGTAACAGCCATAGGCTTTCTTTGAACTGCCCCAGGTAGTCTGCGTGGGTTATGCCTAACCCGTCGGGGTTGGTATCCACTCCGATAGCCCCGTTATAGGCTGTGTATGGTACCGGAACTTCTTCTTCAATGGTAACGTGGACGTAATAACAGCCATTCTCCCGGATGATTTCCACCTGGTAGGCTCCGCCGGTTTTAAGGTAATCCAAAACCATCCGCCGGTAGTTGCGACCATTGATTAATCCGGTCTTCTTGGAAGGCTTATAGGCTAGGTAGACCGGAACGGTGATCCGGTCATACCTGATGACTTTACCCGTCTCGACAGGCTCTGCGGCTATGTCCATGTATATGGCGCCGTCTTTGGTATATAGCCGGGTGTTCAAGTTGCCGCCCTTGGTCTTGTCGCCCCTGGAAAGGTAGCGGCTGCTCCGGGCTTCCCGCCACTCTTCACGGGTTATGTTGCCCTTGCATCTCTCATGGAAGAGTTTCTTCCCACCAAATACCACTGGCGGAAATGTGCCGGCGTCAAGGTGCTTCCGCCAAAATGCCAGTTTCCTCTCTTCTTTGTCCAGACGTCTTTTTAGCTTGGCTCTTTTCCCGGAAGATTTGGCTTTCTCCAGGCGCTTCAGGGTGAATTCCACTTTATTTGCGGCGTTGGCATGGTTTAGCTTGACCAGTTCTTTTTGCGAGGTAATTGTTGCCTGGGCATCGTGAACTGCATCGTTGGCCTGGCGAGAATTCAGGTTGAATTTATTTTGGACGGATAGTCGTATGTCCTGGGTTTTCCAACCGTCCAAAAGCCTTTTAAACGACCAGCGAACTGCAGCGCAATAATGTTCCATCAGGTTATTGAGAAAGATTTTCTGAACGTCCGTGAGCTGAAGGATGACGCCTCTAACCGTGGTTTTCACAAGCAGCCGCCTCCTGCTCAATAAGTTCTGTTAGCTTTTTTGCTACTCTCCCGCCGCGTTTGCCGTAAATCCTGGCGGAAAAACTGGTCACTATAGCGATCATGTCTTCTACCAATTCTTCTTGTGGAGACTTCGCTTCGTCTAATTCCACAATGTCGATGCAGGCGCCGCATGACTGGAAATATTGCTCCAGGTACTTGTAGCCAAAACGGGCCAGCCTGTCTTTGTATTCGATAACAATCGCGTCTATTTCACCTTTTGTGGCTGTCTTGGTTAATTTAGCAAGCTCCCGCCTATTTTCGTTCAGGCCGGATGCGATTTCGGTATATACTGCTTTAACTATATAGCCTTTTTCTACCGCGTAAGTTATCAACCGCTCTTTTTGCCGCTGTAAATTTCCGGCTTCGGCTTGTTTTGCTGTGGATACGCGGGTATAAACAGCGCAACGCTTTGTTCCTTTTTCAACTATCTCTTCTCCAATTAAAGCCGATACCTGTGATTCTTTGTAGCGCCTATGGCCGCCGGGAGTGCGCAGTGGTTTTAATTTCCCTTCTCTCTCCCAGCGGCGCAATGTATGAGGCCATACGTTTAATAGCTTTGCTACCTGGTGAGATGTTAGCAACTTCTCCATTGACACCACCTCTTACCATTATTTTAATTGGAACGTGTGTTCGATGTCAATGGTTTATTATTTTTTATTTGCTTTTATTTAATTAATCTGTAGCTGCTTCAAACCTCCTCTCAATTCATTATATCATATCAGTTACCCAATAAATGGTACACTTACTCTGAACGGCTTTTATATTCGAACACAGTAATATATCTAAAAGTTCAACATCTGTTGCTTACCTACATTTCTTCTTCTACCCTCTTACGGGATATCATCCCTGTGGCAACGGACCGGTGCAGCATCATTCGCATTAAAGCTGTATGCCCTATACCAAGCCTCGCAGCTCTTCGCCGGATAATTTTCAAGTCTTTCTCCGGAATTCTAATGGATACCTGAATCATCTTTTGCCTTTCGAATTTTAGGTCGGTATCCTCCCATGCAAGATTCTGGCTTGGCATGGTATCAAAAAAATTGGCCATATCATCAATGGTATTAAATTTAGGAACTTTATTCTTTGCTTTAGCGCCGGTTGGCATTATATAGCCTCCTTTCAGCAGCGTCCATTTCACGGGCGGTAACAGGGTAAACAGTCCCGCGCCCCTGCGGAATGAAGAAAAACGCCAAATATCTTCCTCCCTCTGTCCGCCCAAGTAAACGGTATATAAATTTATTTGAGTCACTGTACGAAACATGTACTTTCATTATCAGACGGTGGGGATCCTCGAAAGCAACCTGTTCAACCTCGTATGGCTCTATTTTGTGCCTTGCAATATGGTTTATTCGATCTTTTGTCCAACCTATCTGATAGACTTTCAAAACGGGCACCTTCTTTGTTAAATTGTATCACAATGTGATACAATTTAACAACATTATTTTTCTCCGTCAGTCTTTTCATTACTCCCAATAAAACCCTACTGACCTTTCCGCCGCTCAGTACCGGCAGGATACATTGTCGTCTACGGTGATTTTTCCTGAAAAGCGTACAAGACGTTAAAAAAAAGGAAACAGTACTTACTGAACCCTGTGACCTCTCTATTTTGTATCGTTGAACAGAGTTCACTTTGTTCGGAAGGCGTTCTTTTTTTCAACAACAGCGTCTATTGACTGTGATTTTGGCAACCGTAATACGATAAACCCACGAATTCCTGAGCCAACGGGGACATCAGGTGCTGGATACGGTTCATTGTAATAGTGCCATAACCCTGGCCTTCTTGTTAATTACAGTTATATATCTCAAGGTATCAAATTTGTATTATAAAAGCTACTGTTTCCTCAGAAAAGTACAACTTCTTATTGTTTGGAGAATCCAGGAAACAGAAAGGTTTCCCTCAATAGCGACTGGAAAAAGGATCACTTCCCCAGGTGAATTCGAGAGGTTCAGCGCCTTCCGTGCCGGCTATTTCCATTTCCGCCCCGGTTAATAAATCCTTGCACCAAAGGCATCCCCTCCATTCCTTTTGGAAGACGAAGGCCGTCCGGTTCGGGTTCCAAGACCATTGAGGCAAACCCTCCTCATATTTTAAGGACATCAACAGAGAGAGTTTGCCGGTCGGTGCGTCAAAAATACAGAACTCTGCGGTACCAGGGGCTGCCCCTTTGTGTTCGCCGGCCGGCATAGCGATGAAAGCCAGGCGGTCGGCGCTCAGCCAGTGCAAGCTGTTGATCCATTTGCCTGGCGTTAGGTAAAGTGGAGTAACCGACCCTTTGGTAGTAACCTCGTAGATACCATTCTTGGGTCCCTCTACTAAATTATTATAAGTGTAGCCGAAAAAGGTGATGGAGTGACCGTCCGGCCGCCAGGAAAAGGATTCTGCCCAGAGCGCGTCCGCGTCATAGTCAGTGTCTCCTGATGCAATCAATGGCACTGGGTTTTTGTTCCAGACCAAGTTATATATCAGCGTAGCCCGCACATCCGTATGTTTGTTTTCGAAGGCTAAGCCGTTGCCGTCGGGGTTAAAGGCACACCCATCTGCAGGAATACATCCTGTTATTGAGGGAGAAAGGTCCTGCCCATCGGATGAAACCAAACGCAGGGAAGATCCGCCGAAAGCTTCGTTTCCTTCAGTTACGATCAGTTTATCTCCTTTAGGTGAGAGAGCTAACCACATAAAGCCAGTGTCAGGTCGCCCTCCGTAGACAGACGCTGGTAGGAGTATGGTTTGCCGGCCGGTCGAAAAGTCGATGCCCATCACGTCCCCGGTTATATCGCGGTTGCTTTTGGTCCTTATGAATAGCAATTTACTTTCCTGCGGCATGTAATAGGGACTAGAATCATAACCGGTATTTGTCAGGAGAACCGGTGCCGCATCATCCAGGCGCACGGTGTAAAGGTTGCCATCCCGTGTAAAAACAATAGGCGGGTTATCTCCCAAGGTGTCCATCTTGTTATTAACGACCAAATCAGCCCCGTCGGACTGAGGTGCTACTACCGTTACCAGGCTGGACGGGGAAATCTTACTCGGAGGGTACGTAGAAACGAAGTGTTCGTGCAGACACCAGAACACACCTGAGATTAAAATAAGCACCACGGCAATACAAACACTTAAGAAGACACTTCTGCTCATGCGGTAAACTACTCCTCTTTGATATCCATTGACACATCTCATTATTTAAGAAACTATAGACTAAATTAATTAAATTTTGCGTGTAGCTTTTTACATTGGGATTGTCAAGGCTCAACTATCAGCTGATACCTAATAGTTGAGCCTTTTTACGCGCAAAACTTCCGATTGATCCCTTCAAGGATCGTCCCCTGACTCATGACAGGACAGGTAATTTAACCGATAGCCAGACATTTCGGTACTGCGGATTCAGCCGTTTCCAGGGTATTACAGTATAAATAATCATCGTTTTTAAACAGCTAATAGCTTAATTGGTAGACATTTTTCAGCGTTCTATGGCTCTTTAATTCTTTGTCACTATCTGCTTTTGTTGTAAATTCTTTTGCTATTCCTCCGCCGACGATGAATTTACCAATAACAGTTTTGCCATCAACATCATAGAGTGAAATTTCATGTGTAGGATGAGCCAAGTTCTGCTTATTCAGAGCTATAGCCTCCTGTGGCGTTTTAGGAAACGGTTGCTCTAGATCTGTACGTTTCACATACCCTTTAATATCATCCACGCCAACTGCCGCGACTAAATCAGGCACTGTTTCTGGAGAAGTAGCAAAATAACTAGAGCCATACGTTTGACCATACTGGTTTTTCGGAAAAACATAATTACTACCAGCATTAGCAGACGTATCATGGATGCCAAGGATGCCAAGTGTTCCTAGCGCGATGCCAGCAACAAAAACAACACCAAAAATCACTGTTTTTAACCCAAGCAACTTAAATTTCATTCCATTACCTCCTATGGCCAAGTTATATTTGGACTTTTTGGGGTTGCATAATGTCCATACGGTCCTCCAATATATACTGCAGTATCACCTTTACTATAATAGACACCATTCTGGTTCCAATTTACTGTTTCAACACGTAAACCAGAAGCAAAAAGAACGTCCCCTTGCTTCCCAGTTGCTTTTCCAAATCCGAAAGATTTTCGTGTGTTTTAAGCACGCCTTCATTATGATAAATGATAGTTTTACGCTCTTCTTTGGTGACGAAAATAATATCATTCAAATTCAGGTAGACGTATTCATTATTGTCTTTGAATAGACGTGTTTTTTCAACCGGATGTTTTGGTTTAGTTAAGCCTGAAACTTGTTTCCCGGTCATTTTTCCGCTAACCACCGACTTGATTCTTTCCATCGTCTGCCGGAGCCTGTTCAATTTGAAAGGCTTGACGAGGTAATCAAAAGCGTATACGTCAAAGGCTTCGCTTTTGTGAGTCAGGGTGAGTCAGGGAACCGTCCCTTGACTCACGTTCTGCAATATTACTCTTGACTGGGCTGTTCCCGATGACTTGGCTAATCTCCCGGCTATTGTCGGCGGAAAAGAACTGGACTTCACTTACGGCGATTGTCAGAAAGAAATGGACATGGTAAATAAAGCCTTTATTGAAATCATGATTGATGGTGATGCTAATGGTCGTGGATTCCAATATCCTATACCAACCTATTCTATTACCAAAGATTTCAACTGGGGAGAGACAGAAAATAACAAGCTTTTGTTTGAGATGACAGCAAAGTACGGCACTCCATATTTCTCGAATTATATTAATTCAGATATGAAACCGAGTGACGTACGTTCCATGTGCTGTCGCCTTAGACTTGATTTGCGCGAATTGCGTAAGAAGTCTGGCGGTTTCTTTGGTTCAGGTGAGTCTACTGGTTCGGTTGGAGTAGTGACTATTAATCTTCCGAGAATTGCTTATCTGGCTACGGACGAACAGGATTTTTATGTCAAGCTGGACGAATTGATGGACATTTCCGCTCGCTCTCTTAAGATGAAACGGACATTTATTACTAAGCTTTTGGATGCCGGACTCTATCCATATACTAAGCGATATTTGAGAACGTTTGATAATCACTTCTCCACTATTGGTATCGTTGGTATGAACGAAGCCGGTCTTAACGCTAAATGGCTGCATAAAGATTTGTCTGCTCCTGAGGTACAGCAATTTGCTAAGGATGTCCTGAATCACATGAGAGAGTGCCTAAGCGATTACCAGGAGCTTTATGGCGATCTTTACAATCTGGAGGCTACACCTGCCGAGTCTACAGCATATCGCTTCGCTAAGCATGACAAGAAGTTATATCCCGACATAATTACTGCGAATGAAAAAGGGACTCCGTATTACACCAATTCAAGCCACCTGCCTGTAGGTTATACAGACGATATCTTCGAAGCTCTTGATATTCAGGATGAACTTCAAACGCTGTATACGTCCGGAACCGTGTTTCATGCTTTTCTTGGTGAGAAGCTTCCTGATTGGAAATCGGCCGCTAATCTGGTTCGTAAAATTGCCGAAAACTATAAACTACCTTATTATACTTTGTCTCCGACATATTCCGTGTGCAAGAATCACGGGTATTTAACTGGAGAAGTTGAAATTTGTCCTATTTGTGGTGAAAGCACTGAAATCTACAGTCGTATTACAGGTTACTACCGACCGGTCCAAAATTGGAACGATGGTAAGGCTCAAGAGTTCAAAGATCGTCGTGTGTACGATGTTAACAAAACTCACAAAGAGTTAATCCTCGTAACTACCAGTACCTGTCCTAATTGCAAGCAGGCAGAAAAAATACTTAATGAAGTTGATATAGCTTTTAAAAAGGTATTGGCTGAGGGTAATACGGAGCTTGTAAATAGACTTGGTATTATGCAGGCGCCTACGCTTGTAAATGGTGATAAAAAGTATTCCGGTCTTAGTGAGATTTATAAATTTATTGCAGGAGAGATGCGGAATGAATGATAGAGATTTGAGAAAGAACGCTGAGGGATATTTTAATCCAACTGCCTATGAAGCTATTAAAAATATTGAAAAAGAGAACGAGAGGTTTCACAAACTTCTACATACCATTTTTTATATTTGTGAAGTTTCTGGATTTGAAATTGAGGGTCGAATTGTACTTGTAGACAAAAAAACCGGTAGGATTTGGAGGTGATTGAAATGTAGCTCAATAATCTGTATAATAAATTTGGAATAGTCTGCATGTTTGTTGAAAGGAGAAAAAATTATGAACAGAGGTACGAGAAGGCGTAGTACTGCCGGTCTTATTTTAGATTTTGTTCTTACGATTTGTACTGGCGGGTTGTGGCTTATTTGGATATTTATTCGGTATCTGAGAAACAACAGTTAATGACTTGGTGGCATAGATTTTAGCCCACTTTTTATTTCTTGGTCTACTTGGATTTAGGAATAGAATGTGGGCTATTTTATGCCTGTTTTACGTCCGTATGCCCTTATAAACGACCAAAATTACGCCCACTTTTATTTTTGCAAAATGGGCTTTTGGTCAGATTTGTTGGTTTTGTGTCCACTTTTGGTCGGATTTTTGAAGAGGATTCGGACGATTTTGGAGAAAAAAATGGCCATTTGCCCACTTTGTGCCCACTTTTAAAAACAAAAGTGGGCTTGATAAAACCCAGTATTCATGCGGGTTTGCGGGTTTTCTGCCCACTTTCCCACTTTTTTCTCTTATTTAATTGTGATAAAAAAATTAATAAATATATATAATAGGCGAAAAAAAGTGGGCTTTTGGCCACAAGCATAAAAAGTGGTTATTTTACAAGAAAAATCCTTACCACAAATAAGTTTAAATGTCAATAGATTTTTTAAAAGTTCTTCCATTTTTTGTTTGTTTGTGGTATACTATTTAGAGCTATATATGAACTATTGAGTGATGGAGGTATACAAATGAAACGGATATTTATACCGTTCTTACTTATTATTTTAATCGCAATTACCGGGTGCAGTGAAGAATCTGCCGATGGAATTAAAATGCCATTCTCCTCTGGTGTTTGCAAAGGAGATAATTATCAAGATGTTATTTCTGATTTAAAGAACGCCGGTTTTACGAATGTTGAAACAGAAGTTTTGTATGATTTAGTGACCGGGATATTAACTAAAGATGGAGAAGTAGAGAAAGTATCCGTCAATGGAGATGCAAAATATGATCCTGACGCAAGATATCCTAAGGATGTTAAAATAGTTGTTACGTATCATACTTTTCCTAAAGATAAGACATCTGGAGACAGTGAGGAACCTAAACAGACTCAACAAACAGAAAAATCAAAAGAAACAGGTATGATAGTTAGCAATGATAAAGCAAAACTTGAAGCTGTGTTTCATGTAGAAAATGCAAAACGTGCGGCAGTTGTTGCTTTAACTAATGCCTATGCTACCGATGTATTTGCGGAAGATAAAAATCACTATGATATTTCTAAGTTTCATAGTTATGCAGATGTTTCAGGTGATTTTCTAAAAATAAATTCAGAAGGAACATGGAATGCTAAAAATGATAATACATGGAACGTTGCCAATTTAAAATTAGAAACTATTTATAAAACGATTATCACAGCCACACTCGATGTAAGTTTTGATGGTACTAATTATATTGTTTCAAACATCACCGGAACATTGGGGAATCCAGGTGCTTCATCTGAAAATATGGTTGATATTAGTGAAATAGAAGCTGGAAAAGATAAACCTTATCTTACAGTATCTTCAGAACTAATTAAAGATGACCGCGACAAAGACGAAGTTGAAGCTCGAGATCATTCTGATGACCTTGATAAAAATACAGCCATAGCTGCGTTCGAACAGTATGGAAAGAAATTATATCCTTATGGGTTCAAATGTCATTGGATAGTCGGATTAATTAATGAGGAACAGTCTTACGATGGTTCTTGGTTTTTTAAAGTGGATGTCACTATTAAAAATCAATACGGAACGGAAAGAAAAGCAATAGCCGAAGGAAAAGTGAGTGGAACGGACAAAAATCCTAAAGTAGATCAATTTTATGTGAGCGACTAATTAACGAGGATGGTTGATATGGCTGATATTCGAAAAATTAAAAAGGGATTGAAAGAAGCTGGTGATATCGCAAACGCCCTAGTAGTCGTTAGTTCGGCTTTATCCATTTTACAACCAGCAGTAAACGTAGTTGCTAAAATAGTAAAAGAGAAAGTTGAAGAAAGAAAAGATTTGGTTGATATTCCAGAATTATATTCCAGAGATTTTCCTATAAAGCTAGAACGAGCTATAGTCTTGCTTAAGGAGTGTAATTTAAAAGTTGAACCGGTCGCTATTAGAGACGCACATGTTAAGTATAAAGATTGTATTGATTTTCAGATTGTCGGATCAAAACCAAAGCACAAACAAAAGGTTAAACCGGGAACACTTGTGTTTTTAAAGTATGTAACTTCTGAAATAATTGAAGAAAGCCAAAAATTGTTTGACGAATCAGAAAAACACAAAGCCGAAATAAAACTGGAAAAAGCCAATAAACGATTTGAGCAAAAAGAAAAGAACAAGAAAATTATCGACGGGGCGATAACAAATATTCAACAAAGTGCTATTGACATCACAGTTAAGACAAAGAATAAAATTAAAAGAGTTTTAATACGTAGTCATGATGAAAAAAATATATCCGAGATTCCTTCGGATAACACGACAGATTCGTGAAATTTACAGTAAACATTCAGTAAACCCGCTCATGCAAAATAAAAGACCGCCACTGGAATAACAGTAGCGGTTTGTTAGAAGGCCGGTCAATCCCTGCAAAGGATATCGCGGAACCTTCTGGTAAGCGGGTAAAGAAAAATATCTTTCACCGGCAATTTGCATTCACCAAACCTATCCATCTTGCCACGGCCCCTGGTACTGCCGACGAAAATCCAATTGGCTGCTTTGTAGCAAGTTCCAGTAAACCGGTCCTTTTCCACGAAGGTTTCCAGGAGTACCGGCCGGTAGCCGTATTTTCGCTCCCAGTCTTCCGGCAGCCTTTGGATAGTTAAAGAAAGGATTTTGGAGGCCAGGTTTTTCACCTGCACCCAGGGCAAAATTAAGAAGCGGGAATTATTTACCACCAGGTAGAGATTCTTTTCACGCTGCTTGCTGGTCCAGCCGATAAAGGCATCCCGCGGCATAGTCTTCCATGCAGCGGCAGAAAAGCTTAATGCCCCCAGACATCCAAAGGAAGAGTAGACCATGTAGCGGATTTGCGCTCCTGCCAGGGGAGCATAACCCAGGTAATGATAGCGGTCAATCAGCTCATTCCAAAAAAACAATTCTTTTCCCGGTTTAACCGGCTGAATACGCAAGGGTAATAGTTCCTGAATGTCCCTGACTATAGGCGGCTGGGGTTCCCCCTGGGGAGTCCTTCTCTTTTTCTTGCGGCCGTTATTGTTCGGACGATGCGGCGGTGGAAGTTGAATCAAACCGGCCCGGTGTAGTTTCAAAAGAACAACCCGGCAACTCATCTCCTTAAGACCACCGTCCGGTTTAAACCAGGACAGAGCAAGGCAGACCTCCCGGGAAATTTGCATCCGGGTGGCTTGCGGGTTGCGGAAGATAATTTGCCGAATAAGGTTCAACTCTTCTCGGGTAAAGATGCGGCCGCAAACAGGGCGGGGGAATTCCTCCTCTTTCATGGAGATCCGCCCCCCGTGCGTAGGGAATATTTTTCAACTATTTCCTGCGGGATGTTCCAGGGAAGGAACCGTTCCAGATCCGGTGGCGGGCCGCCCGCCACACAGTTATCCAGGTAATAACGTAGGTAAGCTTCCGGGTTTAAACCATGCCGGGTAGCCGTCTGGAAAATGGACAGGCAAACTGCGGCAAGCCGGCCACTCCAAAAAGAGTGCGTGCCGTAATAATTCTTTCGTCCCAGGGCAGCCAATCTTAAAGCACGTTCAGCCTCGTTATTATCCATGGGCACCTCCGGGTGCTCCACAAAAACAGTCAACCCCGGCCAGTTTCTCCGGGCGCTTTCTAACACTTTTCGCTTCTGCCAGTGCAAGGAGGGATCGTTTAATTCTTTATCGCTTCTTTGTACCATTTCATCCAGGGCAGCGGCAAGCTCTGCCTGCGCTTTGCCGAAAGCCACCGGATCTTCCCGGACAGCCAGCTGGGCATCGTTTAAACGATAGATGCGGGCAATCAGCACAAGCCACTCATCAGCCCAGGGTTTCAAAGCCGTCAAAGACTCTCCGGCTTCGATAAAATCCCGGCGGAAATGCGACCAGCAAAGCGCCCTGATTAAACCTGGGACGAGAGTCTCCAGCTTCCCGTAAGCGGAATAACGGTCGCAATTGAAAATCCCTCCGGCCTCCAGTCCGAAATGCTGGAAAGGAACGTTGCTGGAACGGGAGGGGTCGAGCACAAAAACAATGACCGCTTCCGAGACGAAGACCCATAACCACCAGCGGTGCCCCTTCTTGCCGGGAGCCTGGACAAAATTCAACCAGCCGGTTTCGTCTACCAGCCAGTGGTTGGCCCGGCGACTGATTTCCAGCAGCAGAAGGTAAAGGGGTTCCAATAGAGGGAGCAGTGCCTTGAAGAGACCGGTCAGAGTACCTTCACAACAAGTCAAACCCTGCCTTTGCATCATGACTACCTGCCGGTGCAGGGGAATCTGGTAAAGGTACTTGGTGGTTAAAGCGTGAGCCAAAAAATTGTTGGAGTACTTTCCTTTGGGAACAGCCTGGTTTGGCTTGGGAGCCGTAATGATCCTGGGGCCGGGACAAGAACAGGTACGCATGACTTTCTTACGGACATGTTTTACCCGGTAAAACTTTATCTCGTAGTCAATCTCATACGACACATCTATTAGATTGATGTCATCAGCCGGTTTTCCGCAATGCGGGCAACACCGCATATCCTCCGGAACTTCGTGGATTCTCACTACCTCCGGGAGATCAGGAATATTGCGCCCGTGCCCTTTATGCCCATGCCTGGCTCCCCTTTGTTTAGCATAAACATCGGAAAGTTCTTGCTTCGGGGATTTCTTCCGCTGTGACGATTTTTCTGAGGAAGGGGCAAAAATAGTCCTGTTTCGCTTATTGAGAAAAGCCTTCAAGGCTTCATTTTCCAACCGGAGTTTTTCTATCTCTTCTGTAAGGCGAACAATTTCCTGCTCTTTTTGCCGCACAAGCGGGCAATCCCAAAAAGGGCATACGCCACCAGAGCACGGAGGAGATAAATTTATTCGGTTGTTTGAAATCAAGGCTGGGTTAATCATGTAATTATCGTACAACAAAAATGCTTTAGTGTCCAGTGGGGGTGGAGAAATTTTTGAGGATTTCAGGAAGGCTGATTGTAGAGGGATAGCGTGTTTACTGAATATTTACCTTAGCAGTAAAGCATTAAGAAGGGAGAGGAAGAAAACTGTTTTATTGAAATAGCTTTTCTTTATAATTTGCCCTAAAAATTTATTTATTACCATTCTTAAATCTACCTTTCTATAATTAATTTTTCTGCAATTTCTAATAATTCCTCTGGTTCTGCTGGAGAAAGAAGATATGAATCTCCACTTATGGTATTGATACGTACCATACGGTCCCAGCTCGTAGCGTAAACTTTTGCTGTACTGCCATCTTTCAAAACAAAAAGACCGGCATAACCAAACAAACCTGTAAACCACGTCAACCCAATTCCGGGCTTTGTGTATTCAACTATTTCAATAGATCTGATTTGAGTCTTGAGAATAGTTTTTTTATATATCCTAAAGAGAATGACAATTCCTTCTGACGATATCAGGTAGCCACGCGGCGAAAACAAAAAAGGAATTAACCAGATAAGGCCTATGCTACATACTGCCAAAATAATTATTAAAGGATTTGAAATAATTTGTCCAGTTCTATCCAGAGGAGCTATTTTAAAGTTATAAACCAACTTAATTCCTCCCCAAAGTCATTATTTGAGATACGTGTTTTATTAATAAAAATGTATATAGACATAGAACCGTTAAACTGTGAAATAACTCAATAATAAATAAGAGCCCGTTAGGGGAATGAACGACATAGCAATTGTATTTAAATGTTCTGTACTTAACATACAATTTAGCACAAAGCAGGGTTATTTTCTGATATAAATAATTGTAACTCTACTGTTCTAGCTAATATAGAGGATAGCGCGGACGTTTATATCCGCGCATTCAATATCACACCCTAATTAATGAATAATACTTCACCGTCATGTAAGCTATGTTTTTCATTTATAATTTAAAAACGGATTTATTATTATATTTTTAATATGAAAAGGCACAATACTTACGGGCAATAACCCATATTTTGGCAGGCTTCATATGCATTAGTATTTGGATTCTGGGTAACATAACGGCATACGGGATTACATATTAAATTACACGCAGCCATCGCAGCCGGAACCTCAACAAATGCTAAGCAAAGACTGCCACACATTATCCAACAGCTAACTGCTTGAGGCCAATTTTTAACTAAAGCAACTATTCGCTGACAAACCCAGCAGTTTATACTTGAAGATGCTACTATTTTATCTTCCTTACTATCATAGAATAAAAGTTTCTTCGAATTTTCATCTCTTACAAGAGCTGACGCTCCTGTGCCAAATTCATTTGATACAAAGCTAATAATCGCTCTCTCATTCGTGTTATTCTTAACTAAATTTAGATTTACTATTGTATTTTCAATTTTCTCGCGTTTACCAAGCTTACTATTATTAAACTCAGCTGTAATTTTTGCAGCTATTACATTTTCCTTTTCTAATGCAAAACCACGCTCAACCAAATTTTGATACAGTGCAGTTACTTGCTTATCAGCTAATCCAACTTCTGTAATGTGAGCAAGATCTTTTCCGGTAAATTCCTTTACGACCTCAATTTTACCATCACTAAGTTGCGAGTTTTTTAAATCTTTTCCACCAAATATAAACTGCAAATTGGGGTCATCCTGTATCATATTAGCTACCTCAGTACAAGGAGCACAACCTGAGCTAATAGCCTCGCTTTTTTCCGATAAAACCTTTGCCGAAGCGTAACCTGCCATAGCTGGCGTTACTAGTAGTGATATAGATAACACGATCACCAGTAATACCAGGAAGTGATTATTGATTTTTTTTAACATAAACAACTTCCTCCTATCTCGTATTTAACGATCATCAATTAGTTTTTTTTGAGATCTTTTAAATAGCTGAAGCAAGTGCCACATTAAGGATTGCCATAGATGTCTCCTATGTGGTAACATAAAAAATAGACATAATGGTTTATACAGGTTCATACTGGATGATTACTTTCGAGGCTTTTTCTTGTTGACCTTATAAACTAGGCATCATAATTTAGTGTATTCCAAATAGACATGAGGCTCTTCATGTATCGGAAACCAATCCCTATATGATATAATAATTTTGGTAGTGGTTTGTGCGGGCTAAATGCAGGTGTTAGTTGTTGCGGACTTCCCTGGTTTGCCTCACGAACCATTTTACTTATCAAGGCCCACTGGAATCACCTCCACATACAGATAATGCCAACCATATTTTGGTGATAATAATTTATCATTAATAATTAAAACTGTCTATGGATTATGCCTATAAACTGCATTTTCATGTCTATCTTCGTAGATTCGTTGTCTGAAAATGCAACGGACTTGAGAACGATTCAAAAATAAAAGAGTTCGTTAAGAACCCTTTAAAATGTTTATAAGACTTTGGAATTTGTCATGTTTTCTAGAATTTTAGCATTTTCCCACGTTAGAAGCGGCCTTTTATCTATATTAGCCATAACAAATTCAAAGCTGCTTCTACCACAAGGTATGATCTTTTTAACCATCTTTAAGTTTACTATAAACCCCTTGTGACTCCTGAAAAAAGGGTACCCTCCCAGTTGTTTTTCTAAATCCGAAAGATTTTCGTATGTTTTAAGCACGCCTTCATTATGATAAATGATAGTTTTACGTTCTTCTTTGGTGACAAAAATAATATCATTCAAATTCAGGTAGACATATTCATTATTATCTTTGAATATTCGTGCTTTCTCAACCGGATGATTAGGTTTAGTTAAGCCTGAAACTTGCTTCCCGGTTATTTTTCCGTCAACCACCGACTTGATTCTCTCCATCGTCTGCCGGAGCCTATTCAATTTAAAAGGCTTTACGAGGTAATCGAAGGCGTATAAGTCAAAGGCTTCGCTTCTATATTCGCTAAAGGCTGTGGCGAATACGATAAAGGTCCAGGGGTTGATATCGAATATTTCCCGGGCCAGTTCAACGCCGTTTTTTCCCGGAAGGTCGATATCAACAAAAACCACTTGGGGTGACAGTTCTTTGATTAACGTTATTGCTTCCACCCCATCCCCGGCTTCGCCGGTGACTTCCACGCCTTCAACTTCCTCAACCACTTTTTTGATCACATGGCACATGTCAGGATCATCTTCGGCAATTAAGACGGTTATTTTCACGTGAAATCCCCCCCTCTATTATTCGGATTTCACGGGGGGCACAGGCTGGTACCAGTGAAAGAAACTGGCCGGCTTGATTCCGATTGCGGCGACATAAAGGGCTACCATAACAATTGGTGAAAACACCATTTTTTTAACTATCCGCAGCATCGGGTAACACCTCCTTTCCTTTAAATAATCCCGCCAATATGCTATCTAGCTTGTGAATGACCTGATAACCCGGAGGGGAGAAACTAAATGTCTGTGTAAGTACGGCAATCAAACCGGCAATGGTGATGGAGAAGTTATTGCAATTAATAAAATACACACTGACTCCCATCCATAAAGCAAGGCTGGCAAGTGATAATAATTTAAAGAGAATTCTATCTGAAATCTTTGTTATTTTTTTAAAAGGAACCTCTCCCGGAGCCCAAATAACAACTAGTCCCAAGCCTGAATGCCCTTCTTTTGTAGTGAAATCTGACTTAAATATGTCATCTCTCATTTCCGGGGCAATAGGGGTACCGGTATTGGTACATGTAATCACGAATGCCCCATGTTCGAGGGTGATTTTTACCTCCACTTGCCTATGTTCGCCGGTATATTCCTCCACGGCTTCAAGGGCGTTATCAATCAGGTTCCCGAGCAAGGAACTGGTTTCAAGAGGAGTTAAGGGCATTTCTTTAAGGCTGCACTCAATTGTTATTTCCAAATCTATGTTTTTTGCTTCGGCGAGGCCTATTTTGGTGTTTAGAAGGGCGCTTATACTGAGATTATCGGTCCTGATCAATTCCCCGGTCTTAGAAATCGTACAAAACAACTTGCTAATATAATCCCGCGATCTTTCGTATAAGCCGCTTTCGAGAAGGCCATATACCGTTTGCAATTGGTGGTGGAAATCGTGCCGCTGCTTTCTGGAAGAATCAATCAATTGTTCTATCTGCTTCAAGTTTTCAACTGCTCTTCTGGCTTCATATTCTTTTTCCACATATTGTCCGATTTTTTTG
>MVQK01000004.1 GCA_002067515.1 Pelotomaculum sp. PtaB.Bin013
GTCCAGTGCAACTATTGGATGTCCTAAAAAACATGTTCAAGCTCTTACCGGAATAGATGATATTGAAATAATTAGTGAAAAAGATAACGGCAGTCCTATGGCTGGTAAAAAATATTATCTGATCAGCCCTCCCGAGGAAAATAAGCTTAATACCTTCATTTTAAAACTCACCAGGAATTTAATATTATCCGGTAAAAAATTTTTGTTATTTTGTAATACCCGTAAAGAAGTTGAAAACTTAATAATAAATTTTAAGCAGGCATACCCCGATATTAGAGATCGGATCATGCCCTACCGGGCCGGTTATGAGGTTGAGGACAGAACTGCTATAGAAGACGCCTTAGCCAAAGGCAAACTTGCAGGACTTTTTTGTACTTCGGCCTTAGAAATGGGTATTGATATATCTCACCTTGATGTTTGTGTAATGCTTGGTCTACCCGGAAATAAAATTAGTATGGTTCAGCGCGCGGGAAGAGTAGGACGTAAAGAACCTGGTGCAGTGATTATTTGTGCAGGCGATTCACCATATGATGATTATTACTTTAGCCATCCGAAAGAACTTTTTGAAAGACCTATGGAGGAACTGATTATTAATCTTGAAAATAAACAAATTTTAATTGATCATTTTGCCTGCGCTAGAGCTGAAGCTCTTAATTTTGAGGTACCGGATTTTGATGAAGATATTTTTGATAGGGGATTTATACAAATTGCGAACCATGTGAATTTATACGACTACCCGGATGATATATTATATGATCAGTCTCCTCATTTTAAGGTTCAGATCAGGTGTGTGGATGATCCGACCTATATTATCATTCATGGTCAGCATAGTGATGACCCGCCCATCGGGCAGATTACCTATTCACAGATTTTAAGGGAGGCATACAAAGGCGCCATATATCTTCATTTAGGAAAGCGGTATAGGGTTACAAAAATTTCATACACCGATCATAAGATTTATGTCGATTCCCGCTGTCCTATGGCCCAAACTCGTCCTAAAACAGAAGTTTTTGTGAGGCCTAGAGCTACCAGCCGGGTGATAAAATCAAAAATTTGGCCCGGTCTAAAGGTATGGAAAACAAGTTTAAGTATTACGGAGAAGTTAACAGGATATACGGAAACTATGAATAAAAAGAATAATGAAGTTTCCTACCCACAGCCAATGATCAGATATTTTGTGACTAGCGGGACGGTAATTAGCCTCTCCGGGCTGGATAGCATTACTCATGGCTCGGTCATGGGTCTTGCCGGTGCATTGGAAAACGCTTATCCCATTGTTTATCATTGTTCCAAAGACGATATCGGATCTTATGCTTGGAGCAAGGAAAATAATGAAGCCCATATTTATCTGTTTGATTCTACTGCAGGAGGCCTTGGTATAACTAATAAAGTGGTAAGTTTATTTGAAAATCTGCTTCAGGTAGCGTCACACAATGTTTCCCAATGTCCAAACTGTCTTGCCAACCCGGAAACAGCGGATTATGGATGCTATAAGTGTGTAATCAGCAATAGCTGGTTTAATTACGCTGGTAATACCCGCAAGGAAACAATAAAACTAATTAATGAGTTATCAATTATAACCAGCACGCACATGCCGGCTGAAGAAGAAGTTAGAGAAGATTTTAATAGTAAAAATCATCTTTTTGACCGGCATGGCGACAAATGTTTCGGTGGTACAATGTTGGTTAGTGGTTCCCTGGTTTATACCGGAAAGCATCAAGAGGGCATTGTATTAAATAGTGCGGCCTTTAATAACGGGATTATTGAGGACAGGCTATATAGTATCCGAATAGGCGACCAGGAGGCCAAATATTTGGGGAGCAGGCTGACGCTGATCCAAGGTAAAGTCGAAAGATGGTGTATGAATTGCGGTGAGGAACTAATTGATTTTGAAGAAACATCCTGTCCGGTTTGTGGAGTTCGATTGAGATAGACATAGAAATGAGGGAAGGCAAATGACAGGACACAGAATGGAAGTTAGTGAAAGCATTGAAATGTTGTTGCGCCAATCCGGTTTCAGCATCGAACATGAACACATACAGGCCCCAAGGGATGGCAGGTATTTAAATTGCCCTGAACTGCATCCCAAGATTTTAGCTTATGTGCAAAGTAAGTTTCAGGGAAAACTGTATTTGCACCAGGCTTTGGGTATAGATGCAGCGCTTAGGGGAGAAAATGTTGTACTGGCAACTGGTACAGCCTCCGGGAAGACCATTAGTTTTGCCCTGCCTGTATTTAATGAATTACTGACCGAGCAAAATAGCCGTGCTTTATTTTTTTACCCTACAAAAGCCCTGGCCGGTGATCAATTAAAGGCATTGCAAGATATGGCTGCCAGCTTCGGTCTGGGTGATAAGATTTACCGCTTTGATGGCGATGTAGATACGGAAGGACGAAAAAAAGCCTTGCAGAAAGGGCGAATATTGCTTTGTACCCCGGATGTATTACATACTACCATGTTAAAACGAAATAATGAGAGAGAATACAGTACTTTTTTCCAAAATCTTAAATATGTAATTTTGGATGAGTGCCATATTTACAGCGGAGCGTTCGGCAGTAATATGGCTTTTGTTATGAGAAGACTGAGGCAAGTATGCCGGAGAAAAGGATCTGAATACCAAATCCTTGCTGCCAGCGCCACGTCCCGCGACCCGGGAAGGCATATGGAATTGTTGACATCGCTTAAATTTACGGTTATAGACGAAAAAGAAAACGGTACGCCATCGGTTGGCAGGCGCTTTATATTTACCGGTATTGCTGATGATAGTGAGGTCGGAAAGGCCGGTGATTTAAACCATCTAATAGCGACACTAACGGAAGGAAATTTAAGATTTATTGCTTTCTGTTATTCTCGCCGGTTAACTGAGCAATACTATAACGAACTTACTCTAGCATACCCTGCTTTGCAGAGCAAGGTAATGCCTTACCGCTCCGGCTACGAAGTGGAGGACCGCCAAAAAATTGAGAATACGCTGCGGGATGGAAAGCTTTGCGGCGTTATATCTACATCAGCCCTGGAGCTGGGGGTGGATTTGCCCAATATGGAATATTGTCTACTGATTGGTTTACCGTCAACTGCTATGAGTTTCTGGCAAAGGGTCGGCCGGGTTGGACGGAGTTCAGGTAGCCAGGGAAAGGTATTAATTTTCCCTTCTGATAACTCAATCGATGATTATTATCGCAGCCATCCAGGTAAGTTATATGAACGCCCACTCGAAGAATTAGCCCTACATTTAGATAATAGACAGCTAATTTTATCACATTATTCCTGTGCAAGGGTGGAAAGTGGAAATTTTGATAATCCAGAGCTTGCTGCCGATATTTTTGGTCAAGATTTTGTCGAACTGGAAGAAAAGATAAATAATATTG
Source organism: Pelotomaculum sp. PtaB.Bin013 (assembly GCA_002067515.1). Lineage (GTDB taxonomy): Bacteria > Bacillota > Desulfotomaculia > Desulfotomaculales > Pelotomaculaceae > Pelotomaculum_D > Pelotomaculum_D isophthalicicum. The sequence goes on from MVQK01000004.1 coordinate 3,370, forward strand.
ACATCGTTGATGATATTTTAACCAGTAATGATCCCCATAACCTCTTTGGAATTAGAGGTATTGATGACCCGACCTATGAAATATTTACCACCGGTGGTGATAAGCGTCTTGGCACGATCACTTGGTCTCAGATATTGAGAGAGGCTTACCCACAGGCTGTCTACAGACATATGGGTGAAGCATACCGGGTAGATAGAATTTTAAACAGAGATTATATAATTAAGGTCAAGAGAGAAAAAAAGTCAGCCGGCACATCACCGGCCGGCTATGTTACGGTAAAAGAAAAAGCTTTGGGTGGAACAATTTTTCGAAAAGCTGTTTGGCCTGAAATGTTAGAAATGTACCACAGTACAGTAGCTGTAATAACCCGTACTACGGGCTATAAAGAAAGGATCAATAATAAATGGGTCCAAACAAAATACCCAAGCCCCTTACAAAGACGAGTTATAACAGAAGGAGTATGGCTTAAGTTTTTACCACGGTTTGGAGAATGCAGGCGTAATGGTTTAAACGCCTTCGCCCATGCCGTATCTAATTTATATACAATCCATAATTCTTGTGACAGTGCAGATATTGCCACCCACGCAGTAATTAAAAAATTGGATAATTATGCGGTTATATACTTTTTTGATATTACTTCAGGGGGCTTGGGTATTTCCGCTGGTCTATTTGACGTTTTTTTAGATCTGCTCCAACCGGTAGAAGAAAGATTGCTTAAATGTGACCATTGTGATCCTGAAAGCTTCGACCGGGGCTGCCCGGCTTGCATTCAGGTGCCTAGGTGGTTTGAAGACAATGAACATCTAAGTAAAGAAGAGGCGTTATCTATTTTGTACAGGATCAAAGACCTTTGTAAGCAAACCAGCCCTCAGATAAGCATCTCTTCATCTTACCAACACCGTAGTATGGGAGGTTTTACCTCAATCAGTGACCTTGCCGATGAAATGTCAGCCGATGATATGATTGAGAGATATGGCCGGATTCTATTCCAACCTGGTGCGATAGTTGCCATGCGTTCAGGCGCTGAGGGCACGGTAGTTAAGTATTTCGAAGATGGAGGGGATATTTTTTACCATTTGGAAATGGAAAACGGAAAAGTATTAAGGGTTAAGGATATGGGGCTACGTTTAATAAAGGGTGATCAAAGATATTTATGCATTAATTGTGGGAATGAGGATGTAAACAGAGATTTATTGTGTCCACAATGCGGTGTTGAATTATTTTAAACCTTTTACACTGCGTTGATACTAACTTGACCCGTCGTGCGAGTTCCTAACCTAGAGTGGTGTAAGGGTGGGGATGTTGACGATATTATGACCACCCGAGATAAATGCACTATGCGTAACGGTTGCCGGTTGCCGTCAAAACCCATAAGAGGTGTTATACCCCGCGATAACAGACCAGCCGGGCCGCTCCAGATGCGTAACTGCGTTACAGGCTTAAAAGCTACGCGCAGCTGTGCACTCGTACCGGTATGTAGATTTATTTGTCTGAAAACGGACTATCTCGTTGTCAAAGAAAAAGAAGCAGTTGACCGGCTAGCGCCCGTCCGGGCCACTCCTATGCCGGGCTCTGTGGGTCAATTAAGTCTGCGGGCTTGCCGGCTCTGCCGGGGTCGGGCAGACTACCCGGGCTGGCATTAAAGTACTGGCTTCGTAGGTCAGCCAGCCCGGCCAGACAGCCCAGCTCTGAGGTCCTGACCATGCCTGTCTCCGGGGTCCTTCAACCCCCAGCCCCCGCCCCCAATCTTGGGAGCCGGGAGCTCCCGGCGCTTCGCTGTGCCGATACGGACAATCGCCTCCCTCTTCTCCCATTGTACTGCAGCTCCGACCCCCGTCGGCGCGGCCTCCGTGGGCCTCCCGGGCAGCTGTCAAGAGTACGCGAAAAAATATTTTTTAGCTTCGTCGGCCAGGCTTCGTGGTTAAAAATATTTTTTACGCCCTACGGCTCCGCCTCCGGCTCTTGACACCTTCCCGATCGCTGTAGTGTATGTCAAGAAAAGGAGGCTGGTACAGGTGAGGAAGATTTTAGTGAAGGTTGACGACGGCAGGTTGGGTAGAGCGGTAGCGGGTTTAGTACAGCGCAGCTTGGTTGTTGAGGATGTTGTGCGCGATAGTGGAGAGATTCGTGCGAAGGTGCGCAGCATAGGCAAGAGAGGGGTCCGTGTATATAGTGTAGCTTTTTCTATCGTAGGCCGTGGCCATGCAGTTTTTTGCAGTTGCGAAGACCGGCGGAAGCGTGGTGCGTATTGCAAACACATTGCGGCCCTGGCGCTCCATGAGTTGGGTGTACAGGCGTATGCTAGAAGCACACGTAGCACGGTTGGCTTACTGCAAATGTAGGGGGGGGTGTTTCCCCTTTTTTTGCCAACGCTCAGGTGTGGCCGGCAGCTGCCGGCCCTCTGGTAAGCAGCCGCGCTGCGGACCTATCTCCGGGTCAGGCTCCGGGATCAAAGGTAGCCACAGGCCGGCTACCGCCCGCCTGTGGCCTCATCAATTACATCATGCATGTCGGCCATAGTGCCGGCCAAGCTGGTTTTGCCGACTGAAGGAGAAGCTTCCTTCCTCCGGCGCATAGCCGGCACACTGGTCAGCTTACGGGTCCTGAACCTCCACCCGTGCTAGCGCTCCACTTCGGTGCCAGCTCCGGCTCCGGAATTGCTGGGCTGGGTTTTTAGGTCCCTGCGCCGGAAGCCGTGTGTTCCACACTCCCGCTTCGCCTCCACTCCGCAAGGCTGCCGGCTTGCTTTTGAGCCAGATTTACGGGTATGCCGGCAGCCACTTGCTCCGCTTTCTGCTTCGCTCCCGCTCCAAACACCGCTTCCGGAGCTGCCTGGGCCGGGCTCCGCAGGTCTTTGCCCGCGCCGCCAAACCTCCGGCCTGCTGTAGGCTAGAACTCTCCGGTCACAGCCTCCGGCCTGGCCGCGCTTGGTAGTGCTCCGGGGGCATGCTTCACTCCTTCATAGCTCCGCCCTGCGATGCCGGGTTCTGTGGGTCGAAGGAACTCCCGGACCTGCTAACCGCACGTTCGGGGCTTTAATTTTTCTTGAGATCACATTTTAAAAGCAAAGGTTTGGACAACTTCTAAGGATTTCCCTGCCGTCATAAACGTAATCTAAGAATAGTTGGACTGGCAGGGGGGAAAATCATGTATGCAATGCCACTTGTAGTACACCGTGATCGAACCATTTACTTATTGGAATGGCTGGACAGAGACGGCCAACTAGGACAGCGTCTAACAGATTTCGCGGACTTGGTGAAAACCCCTGAAGAAATCCACACTTACAAACTCTCTCCCTATGCTTTGTGGTCGGCAGCCGCCAAGAATATCACGGCGGACTATATTTTGTCTTTTATAGAATCGAATTCAGTAAACCAAATTCCATATTCCCTGAAAGATTCCATTCGAAGAAATATTACTGAATTTGGAACACTAAAGCTGTACAAAGAAAGCGGTTTTCTATATTTAGTGGCCTTAAGTAGAGATATCATAGATAGGGTCAGTGATGACAAAAATATTGCTGCTATGGTCCAGGGGCAGCCAAATGATGTAACACTATGTTTTCGCGCAGCAGATCGGGTTCAATTGAAAAAGATGTTATTTGGATTGGAGCTTTTCGTATGCGATGCAGCTAATGATTTGGGAGAGACTGTGGACATAAATATCTCTTCCCATACCAGGGAAGGGCTACCCTTTACCTTACGGCCTTATCAAGCGGAGGCCGTAGAGGCATATTTAAAGCACAATGCAAAGGTCGGTGGTGGCGGGGTCATCATCATGCCTCCTGGTGCAGGTAAAACACTAGTAGGTTTAAAAATCATCGCAGAATTGAAAAAGTCAGCCCTCATCATTACAAAAAACCCTGCAAGTGCCGGTGAGTGGAAAAAGGAAATTCTGGACAAAACGGATTTGGCACCCGAAAACGTGGGCCTTTTCCCTCGTTCGGGTGGTGCGTTTATGCCTGTCATAATTTCTACGTACGAACAGGCAGTAAATATCGACGAGTTTTATCAAGGGATGTCCGGATTGAAATGGGGGATAGTCATTTACGACGACGCCCATCATTTGCCCGGCCGAAACGTATGAACAGACCGCCGGTATTGAATCCCAACATAAACTTGCGCTAGCTTCAACCTTGGCGAGGGCTGACGGGAAAGGCAACCTGGTTTTTGCCTTAATTGGACCAAAGTGGTATGAGATCCTCCCCAGAACGCTGGAAAGGTTGGGTTTTCAAATACCAGTCACGTGTTATGAGATAAAGGTACCCCTCGAAGGCGTGGATAAGGAAAAGTACGAAAATGAGCGAAACTGGAGGAAATTAAGGAGAATCGCCGCCGGCAACAAGCGGAAAAAGTCAATCTTGAGCCACTTGCTGGCGGCATTCTGGACAAAGAAAGTGATTATTGTGTCCTACTATCGCAACCTGGCGGAAGAGGCCGGCAATGAACATCAAATTCCCGTAATCGCTAAAGCAGTTGTCTGCCAATATCTTCAACAATTGTTGGATGATTTTAACCAAGGAAAGATTACAAGATTAATCGGCACCTCTGCTATAGAAAAATTACCGGTGGAAAATTGCGAAATAATGATTGCTCTGTCCTATCAGCAGGGTTCAAAGAGAGAAGAATACTTAAGGCTAGGGAAAATCATAAAAAACAACAGAAGAGTGAATAGGGGGTTCTTATATTCGCTGGTGTCGGCGAAAAGCATCGAGGAAGAGGACTATTCAAAGCGACGCAGATGGCTGATCAATTACGGTTATCGGTACCGCATTCTTTCGGTGGAAGAGCTTCTGGAGGGGGATATTACTGATGAAGCTGATTGATTTTCTCGATAGGGTAGGTGAAGAGCGTGTATGGGAAATTGCGCTAGCTCTACAAGTTGTTGGAGTGGGAGATAATTTTTATTTGGGACATATTAAGAAATTAATTATAGATTTTTTGACCCATAGTAGGAGCATTGATTGGCTCTTGAACCGATTGGGTCCGCGTTCTGTCAGTACGTTAAAGAAAATGGTGTACAGCTGGAAAAGTCCCGGCCCAGGTGTAGAGAGTACGCTGTCAAGGTATGGTTTGGTTTTTCATGGTCAGATCCCTGATGATCTAAGAGAACTTTACGTTGCCCATTTTTACCCGAAAGTAGTCGGGACTTTCCCTGGTGTACCACGACCCGTCGTGACAAGTGCTTTCCTCAAACTGGTACTATTGCTGGGGTTTATTCAAAGAGAGAAAGTAGTAATGAATCCGGATAAACCCAGGAGCTTTTCTCAAAAAATGAAAAAATTATCTGGACAGTTGGGCCTCTGCGATGACCACTGGCTGCGTGAAATACTAGAATACCTGAAAGATCGCCGGCTTATTTATATTAAAAATGGGGTTATCTTTCCGGACAGGGGAAAGCTGTTATCTTGGTATAGTGACATGGGGCATGATTGCAAGTGGGACTTTTATGAGTGGGTGGCAGCAAAAACCCGTTCCGAAGAAACGCTTGAATTTTTAACTATCCTTGCACGGGCGCAACGCCAACAGGAAGACTGGATCAATGTTGAGGTTTTTTCCGGTCTGGTTCGGGTAAGAGAAATAAGTGAAAGGCTTGGGCTGGTTCGGTACATGGATAATGGTGAAAAGTGCTACGTGCAATTGACTGCCGAGGGATGGCACATTAGCAAAAAAAGCTACCCTGATGAATGGATAGAACGGGCCATTGTGGTATCGGCAGACTTTGAAACATGTATACCCTGTACGTATGATCCTCAAATCATTGCTATTATGGACTATTTTGGGGAACTGGTGACCCATGATTTCTTTTTGGTGTTCACCCTCGAAAACCTAAAAGGTAAAACTCGTGATGCCTGGTGTGATTATAGGGAATTTTTAAAGGTGCTGTCAGAAAGGAGCCGGCGCCTTCCTGATGTAGTTAGGTATAAACTTAAGCAAGATTTTCATTAACTAAAGAAGAATGATGGAAGTGCTCCCGGGTTATGCTCCGTACCTGACGGCTATGCAAAATACGAAAGAAAAGAAATGTTAACCTGTCTATTTCTGTAGATGTTAACAAAAATGCTGTGGGCCACACGTTGCGTGGCTTCCCACGGCCGGCAGTTGCCGCCTTCTTTTTACCTGGATCAATGTCCAGACGGGTGCAGCTACGCCATATTCCGCTTGAGGTGTGCAATTGAGCGCTTCCCGCCTCCTGGCAGAACATTCAGGCCGTACGCTGTGCGACGATCGACCACGCCAAACATTAGCGGTGCTATATAAAGCGACAATGCCGTTGTACTCGAAGGAGGATGCAATAGGGTCTAACTCTCGGGTCAATAAGGAAGCCCCAGGCCGGCTACGCCCACCAGGGGCCTGATTAAATGTGCATGTCAATACCTGGGGTCCGTGCATGTCGGGCAGACAGCCGGCCAGGCCGCTCTGTGGCCGGGCTCTGTGGTTCGACTGGCTGGCAGACAACCCAGCTCCGGGGTCCAGGCCTTCGCCCGCTCCTTTTCGGAGCTACGTCCTCACCCGGCGCTCAGCTGGCCAGCTTTAGGGACGGCTTCAGGGGTCGGCCGGCTGAAGTCGCTTGGGACAGGAGCCGGCTCCGGCCGCCCAGGCCAGGCTCTGGGATTGCTGCCGCGCCGCTGGCTGCGCTGGCCGCGCTGGGTCTGTCTCACGGGTCCCGAGCCGGCGGTTGCCGGCCATCTTAACGGCGGGCGGCTGCCCGCCTAAGGCTCTGCCATGAGGGAACCGGGCGCGGCTGCCGCTCTGGGTACTGGCTGGGCAGTTGCCGGCCTTATGGGAAGCCGTGGCTACGCTTAAATTCCTGGGGGATAGAAAGATACCCGCCCCTGCAAAAATTCCTCCATATCGAACCCTTGTACGCCTAGAGGGTATTTTTGAAGTGGGGGTCAATTGGTGGAGCGGTAGACTCCGGAGGTTTACTTCTGGCGGACCACTAGGCCAGCTACGTCGGCCAGCAGGCACCGACATCATGGGTGCGCCAGCCACACCCCCAACGACGGCAGGCTGGAGTTGGCAGAGGGCTCTTGGGTAGCTTGGAACGGCAGGGGCTAGCAGGCCCTTGGCATGGGCCAGGCGGGGCGGTCGGGAGAATAGGAGTGGTCAGACAGTTGAGGACCGGAGCCGGCAAAGCGGAGCGAGGAGAAGATCAGGCCTGCTACGGCAGTCAGGGCCTTGTGGAGTAACCAGGTCTTCGCCTGGGTATCAGGCTGCTCCGCGTTGTGGGTAGATGCCCGGGGGATTGGCAGGGACACCGGCCAGGCTCAGCGAGGAAATCCACGCCATACGGATCGGCCACAACGGCTACCCAAGCCCATAAGTGCCGGCGAATAGGCCCCATAAGGCCAGCTTTATAGGTTTCTGCCCAGGAACCAAGCCGGCCACCAGTATCGGACCACACCCTGCCAGGTCGGTACCCGGCCGGCCAGAAGATATTTGATACCTGCACAGGCACCGAGTACCATCGAACGCCGGCTCCGGCCGGCCGCGTCACGCCTGGGTTATTAACTATACGAACAGAGGTCCTCTCTGGAATAGTATTAGACAGAACCGGCCACAGCCGGCCACCGCGCTCTGGTCCCAGATCCGGCAAACTTGTTTTTCGCCCGGGTACCAACCAGGCCCAGCCGGTCGCTGCGGGTAACCCCGTGCGCATCAGCGACGGGACCTGCATGCCGGTATGTTTTGGCTGTTTGGCGCTGGTGTAGCCGCCACTCAGCGGAGGCTCGGTGGTAGTCTTAAAGATTAGCCCGTCCCACATGTCTCATGCGGCTTGCAAAAGACATGTGGGACGGGTTTTTTTAAAAAACTACTCCGGCTAATCCCCTCATTTTTAAACGAGGGATTCAGCTATGTTATTACCCAAATAAATTCATGGTATAATAAGAACTACAGTTCTTTGAAAAGTGAACATATCGGGTTGTATAAACGAGTCCTTGTATACGTAAGATGTTCTTGGCTCAAAGGTTAACTTTTTCTTACAAAGTATCTCCCTGGGGCTACCTACAGAGTAGTGGCGCGGTGACAGTGCCCGTAGTCTGGCGAAAGCTTATGGTCTCCGAACCTGGATACCCTTTACTTCTTCACTGAGGGGAGGAAGTTACAGGCTTTAAGTATATGTTTCTCTGCTGTTGATTTGATACGGTACGGCCCGCCTCCACCATGTTAAAAGCTACATTTTCTTGTCGAAACGCACAAGAAAATGTAGCTTTTTCTCATAATTACAACTAAAAACAGCAAGTAGTAAGCCTCACATGATGGTCATTTGACTGTCATGCTTTTTATTTTTAAAAAAGAAGGGAGTACTTAAAATGAAAAACATTATTGAAATACCAGCAAGCAAGAAAGAGATCTTACGTGTTGCCGCTTACTGCAGGGTCAGCACAGCTTATGAAGAACAGCGGACCAGTCTGGATTCGCAGATTCAATATTATACAGATTATATCAACAATCATGAGGGCTGGGTACTTGCAGGTATCTATTCTGAGCAGGCCTCAGGTACGCGCTTTGATAACAGAACCGCATTCAGCCGTATGATGAAAGACTGCCGTGCCGGAAAAATTGATTACATTATCACCAAGTCCATCAGCCGTTTTGGACGAAATACTCTTCCTTTTTTGCGAAGCTTCAATGAACTTATCGGTTTGGGTATTACAATCTACTTTGAAATGGAGTGGCTGGATTCGTCTGATTGGCGCATGCAAAAAATCATTACCGCAGCTGCGGCTGTTGCTCAAAGTGAGAGTGAATCAAAGAGTGCGAATATCAAGTGGGGAATTCAACGTAGTTTTGAAAAAGGGCATATAAAGCTGAATCATACTAACTTCCTTGGTTATACGAAAGACGAGAACGGTAAACTGGTTATTGTGGAGGAAGAAGCTGAAATTGTCCGGCTCATTTATGATTTATATCTGAATGGTTACGGTTGCCGTAAAATCAAGTCTTATCTTGAAAAGAACGGTATAAAAACTGTGACAGGGAAAGGAGAATGGAGCACATCTACCATTGATCGGATTCTTTCTAATGAAAAATATATCGGCACAGTATTGTCACAGAAAACTTTTGTTAAGGACTGCTTGACACATAAGCAGGTGAAAAATAAACGGTGAACTGCCAATGTATCTCATAGAGAAGAATCATGAAGCGATCATCACCAAAGAGGTTTTCGAGAAAGTGCAGCGTAGGAAGTCTTCATAGGTTCGATAATACGCAAACACAAAGTATCCCAACTTTGTTGCGTGCATAACATCAATTTTAATTAGGGCGAATTCACCCTAATAAAAAAGTATATTCAAGAAAAAGTATATTCAAGACCAATTGATAAGAGACTTTTGGCCTTTTCTCTCCTAAAACTACAAATAGCGCTATTTTTCTAGAAAATAATCAACTTATCGATGGAATCCGTTGTATTGTTCGCGGTATGGATGTATAATGAAATATACAGAGTTTTCCTATAAAGGACTGGATTTATGGATTATATCACAGCGCGAGAAGCATCAAGGCTATGGGGAATTACACAGCGGAGGGTCCAGGTGCTTTGCGCTCAAGGAAAGGTGCCCGGTGCTGTCCTTTTTGGAAACGCTTGGGCAATACCGAAAGATGCGGAAAAGCCGAGAGACGGAAGGTATAAGAAGAATAAACCGGAAAAGGAATAGAAATTCGGGAGAATGATACGATGAAACTGCTCCATATTGCCGATCTGCACATCGGAAAGCGTGTCAATGAATTCAATATGATCGAAGATCAGAAATACATACTGGAGCAGATCCTTCGGATAACCGACGGGGAAAAGCCGGATGGCGTTCTCATCGCCGGGGATGTCTATGATAAGAGTCAGCCTTCCGCTGAAGCGGTGGAGTTGCTCGATGAGTTTCTGACGCAATTGACTGCATTCGGGCAACCCGTTTTTATGATCAGCGGAAACCATGACTCTCCTGAGCGCCTGAGCTTTGGAAGCCGGATCATGCAGAAAAACGGACTTCATATCGCCGGTGTATTTGATGGTGTTCTGCAAAAGGTAACGCTGGAGGACGAGCATGGTATCGTCAATATATATTTACTTCCCTTTCTGAAACCGGCTATGGTGAAACCTTTCTTTGAACAGTCAATAGAGTCCTATGACGAAGCCGTGCGCGCGGTCATTTCCGCGGCGGAAATCAATACACAGGAACGAAACATCCTGCTGGCGCACCAATTTGTGATGGACGGGGCACAGCAGCCCGAGCGCTCGGAGTCGGAAAGCCTGTCTGTGGGCGGGCTGGACAATGTGGACGTATCCGCCTTTGAGGCTTTCGATTATGTTGCTCTCGGCCATTTGCACAGACCACAGGGAATCGGACGGGATACCGTCCGCTATGCCGGTTCGCCTCTGAAATATTCCTTTTCCGAAGCGCGCCATCAAAAATCAGCGACACTTTTAGAGCTTGGCGTAAAAGGCGAGCTTTCAATTCACCAGCTTCCGCTTATCCCGCTCCATGACCTGCGCGAAATCAAGGGGCCGATTGCCGAACTGCTCCGCATTGGACGGGAAGAAACGAAAAGCGCGGAAGATTATATCCATGCAACCCTGACGGACGAAGAAGAAATCTATGACGCGATTGGGCAGCTGCGTCAGGTGTATCCCAATCTGATGGTGCTGGATTTTGAAAACAGCCGCACCGGACAAGCCGTTTTCTCACAGATCGCTGCTTCCTGTGACGTTTCCAGAAAAAGCCCGATGGATTTATTTGCGGCATTTTATCAGATACAAAACAATAACGAGCTGACTCCGGAACAGGTCCGGGTGATGGAACGGATTTTTGAACAGGCGGGAGGTGCCGGAGCATGAAGCCGTTAAAAGTAGTGATGAGCGCCTTCTGCCCCTATGCCGGCAGAACCGAACTGGATCTGGCCGCATTCGGCGGTCAGGGATTATTTCTCATTACCGGTGATACCGGCGCTGGAAAGACGACCATTTTTGACGCCATTGCATTTGCGTTGTTTGGCGAGGCAAGCGGCTGCACCAGAACCGTGGATACCCTTCGCAGTGATTTTGCAGAGCCCAATACAAAGACATATGTCGAGCTTACCTTTCTGCATAAAGACAAGATATACTCCATAACGCGGAATCCCCGTTATGAACGGCCCAAAAAGAGCGGTGAAGGGGTAACGACTGAAAATTCTGATGCCACGTTGCAACTGCCGGATGGAGACATCATCACTGGCTATCGGGATGTTACGGCCAAAATAGTTGAGCTTTTAGGCATCAACTATCGGCAGTTTAAGCAAATTGCTATGATTGCCCAGGGAGAATTCCTCCAGCTTTTGCTTGCGGACAGCAAAGAACGGGGCGATATTTTTCGGCGTGTATTCAATACCGACCTCTATCAAACTGCGCAACGCTTATTGAAGGACAGTGAACGCGAAGCGAAAAAGCGCTGCGAGAGCATTGAGCAGAGTATCCTTCAATATATCTCTGGAATCGCCTGTCCTGAAAGTGAGCAAGGGCAGATGCTATCCGCTAAGATAGGCATAGCCACCATACATACTGCGGAGGATATCCTGTCTGAATTACTGGCTTTGATCACAGCGGATACAACTCTTCGGGACAGCTTAAAGCAGCAGGCAGACAGGCTGGATAAGGAACTCGCTGCGCAAATTGCCATGATAACGCAGGCCCAATATATCAATCAAGCCTTCGCCGATTTGAAAGTCGCACAAGAAAAGCAAAAAGCTCTGACCGAACGTCAGGGGGAACACAATGGGAAGAAGAAAACGCTGCAGGACGCGGAAAAGGCGCTATATACCGTCTCCCCCTTGGAAGCAGCATATTTGCGGGAGCAGGAAACCGAACAGAAACTGACACAGAGCATCACGGCACTGGATATTGAAATACAGGCACAGATAAAAGACCTGGAAACAGTACAAACCGCCTACCAAGCCGAGAAAGAAAAAGAACCGGAGCGAGAAAAGCTTGCTTCCGCAATTGACCGGCTTACAAAAATGCTTCCTCAGTATGACGCTTCCGAGCTACTTGAAAGAGAATTGGAAAAACTGGCGGAAAAGCAATCGGCAATTTGTGAGACATTGGAAAAACTCCAACAGCAAAAAGCTGATCTTTTGGCGCAGAAAAATAACCTTAATGAAGAATTGGAGCAGCTTGCGGACATAGAGGTAAAAGTGTCGGCCTGTGAGCAGGAAGCGAAACAGCTTCAAGCTACTCAATCCGGATTGCTTGATCTGCAGGGTTCCTTATCCCGGCTCAGCAAATTACAAAGTGAGAGCACCAGGCTGCTGCAGCAGTTTACTGATGCGCAAGGGGTGTTCCAAACTGTCAATACAGTTTATATGGAAAAAGAAACTGCTTTTTTCCGTGAGCAGGCGGGACTTCTGGCAGCATCACTGGAAGATGGCAATCCCTGTCCTGTATGTGGCTCCACAGTTCATCCCAACAAGGCGACGCCGGCCGCGGATGCTCCCAGCGAGGCAGAGCTAAATGAATTAAAACAGAAAACCGATCTTGCCCGGCAGAATATGCAGGAAGCCAGCGAACAGTCGGCGGCAAAGCTGGCGGAAGTCAAACTGGCGCGGGAACAGTTGGTACATGCTGCCGGAGCATATTTCCCCGATATCGATAAGAGCATCATGCAGGAGCAGCTTTCTGCCCTGATCGAATCAGCCCTGGCAGAAAGCATACAGAGAAAGAAGGAGAATGACGAGCAATACCTCCAATTAAAAGAGCAAGTCTCTCGTAAAAACCAATCTAAGGAACAACTTGCTTCGTTAGAGCGCTCCTTACAGACCAACGAGGAAGCAACGACTCTGAACGAACAACAGAAAAATAACATTATTTCAGATATTGCTTCCAAGACCGGAGAACTCAAGGCACTGAAATCCTCTTTGGAGTATGCAGACCGCCAGCAGGCTGCGGCATCTATAGAAGAATGGACGGGAAATCTAAATTCTTTGAAAGAAGCTTTCAGGCAAGCGGAAGAAGCATATCATGCACTTAAAAACAAGTTGGAGGGGAACCAAACTCTTCTTAGCGACCAGAGAGAAAGACTGACCAATACCATCCAAACCAAACAACAGGCACTGGCAGCTTACACAAAAAAGCTGTCTGAATGTGATTTCCCCAATGAGGAAGCCTATCATAGCGCATTGAAAACAGAATCGGAAATCAGCGAGTTAAAACATTCCATCGACCAGTATCAGAATGAAGTCCAAGCCGTGGAGCAGGATTTACGGAGGCTTTCCAAAGAAACCGAAAACAAGCAGAAGCAGGATATGGAACAGCTTGAAGCCGCAAAACAAAAGCTGAAGCAGGAAAAAAGGCAGGCGGATGAGTCTATCCGGACACTGATAGCGCGTTTGGGAACCAATGAACCGATTGCCAAAGCTCTAGGCAGAGCAATCTCAGACGCAGTTGCCTGCCAACAGGAATACCTTCTTCTCAGCAATCTTTCCAAAACGGCAAACGGTGAGTTGGCCGGCAAACAAAAGCTGGCATTTGAGCAGTATGTACAGGCTTCATACTTTAACCAGATTCTTATTGAAGCGAACAAGCGGCTGAAGATCATGACAAACAGCCGGTTTGAGCTTCTGCGCAGGGAAGACGCGGCCGACCTCCGCTCTCAGACCGGACTGGAAATTGATGTGCTGGATCATTATACCGGCAGGATACGATCGGTAAAGTCGCTCTCCGGTGGAGAATCCTTTAAGGCTTCTCTTTCCCTGGCACTGGGGCTTTCCGATGTGATTCAAAGCTATGCCGGCGGCGTGGAGATTGATACTTTATTTATTGATGAAGGTTTTGGAGCGCTGGATGCCGAATCATTGGAGCAGGCAATACAGACACTTGTGGGGCTTGCGGCGGGAAACCGCTTGGTTGGTATTATTTCTCATGTAAGTGAGCTGAAAGAGCGGATTGACCGGCAGGTTGTGATTAGAAAAAATAACTCGGGTAGTGATATTTATTTAAAAAGTTAGCTACAAACCATAAAAGTAATTAGCATTTATATCTATAAAACGGATTGAAAGGATTGGGGGAGGAATTATGTCTGCATATCAAAGAGGTTCTGAGTGGAGAAGATGGGATTTACATATTCATACACCGGGCACAATAAAAAATGATTTATTTAGCGGAGCAACCCTTGATGAGAAATGGGATAATTTTTATTCTGACATTGCCGCTTATATAGGTGATGGTAGCGATCCAACAAAATGTATTACCGTAATTGGAATAACGGATTATCTTTCAGTCGCCAACTATAATAAAGTAATATGTGATAATAAACTTCCAAATGGTGTTAAGTTCGTTTTGCCCAATGTTGAAATGAGAATACAACCCATCGCTGCGGATTCCCCTGTAAATATTCATTTTATATTTGATCCAGGTATTGTTGACTCTCTAGAAAGCCGATTCTTTTCTCAATTATCGTTTAGTCATGGTGGAACAAATTATTCTGCGGCACGAGATCAACTAATTCGTTTAGGGAGAAAATTAGATTCCAGTGTGGATGATATTACTGCTTACAAGAATGGCATTCAACAATTTGTACCATCACTTGACAGTGTTAAGGAAGTTTTTGAAAAAGACCCAGATCTAAGAAATTATACTATAATTGCAGTCTCTAATAGTAACAGCGATGGTGTGTCTGGAGCAACAAACCATAGTTCGTATTGCGAGACAGAGGGTGCGCCCTCACAATTGACGCTTTTTAGACAATCTATTTATCAATTTGTAGATGCAATATTTTCAGCTAAACCAAGTGACATTAGGTATTTCTTAGGTGAAGGAACTAGAGATGATATTGAAACAGTAATAAGCAAGTGTGGCTCACTGAAGCCTTGTCTGCATGGATGCGATGCGCATACAAATTCTAAAATATTTGAGCCCGATGAACAACGGTACTGCTGGATTAAGTCAAATCCAACCTTTAATGGATTACGACAAGTCCTTTATGAACCTAAAGAGCGCGTCAGAATTGGTTCATTAAAACCAGAAGAAAAACCTAGCTATTATGTGATCGATCGAGTTGAAATTGAAGATAGTGATTTTCAAACATTACCCATCTATTTTAGTGATAAGCTTACTTGCATTATTGGTGGAAAGTCCACTGGAAAGTCAATATTACTTCATAATTTAGCCACCGCTGTAGATCTAAAACAAGTTTTACAAAAAAATCAAACTGCAAAAACTAATGTAAAAACACTGAATCAGCTAAAAGTTTTCTGGGCAGATGGAGCAGTTAATTCCACAGGGGCGCAAGAAATTGATGCCCATAAGATTATTTATATTCCACAAACTTATCTTAATCGGCTAAGTGATGAAAATGAAGAGGTAACCGAGATAGATAAAATCATCCAAGATATTATATTAATTAATCAAGATACAAAGCGCATATATGATGAGGTTCAAGGGCGATACGGGAATATAAATCATCATTAGATAAAACAATCTATGATTTGCTTGATTCAAAAAGGAAACTTTCTGAAATAGAATCCACAAGAAAAGAACTTGGGACAGAAGAAGGAATAAAAAGTGAAATAGGAAAACTGCAAACTCAAAAGGAAAAACTATCTCAAGAATTGGCGTTGTCTGAAGAAGATATTAAACGCTATGATGAGGCTGTAGCGCAGATTCGTTCCATTACCATCAAAATTAAAATAATTGAATCCGAGATTATATTCTTTAGTGGCATAGATTCTGTTGTTGAAGCAAGATCTTTTTCAATTGATCTATCTGATGAAACCAGAGCAGTATTTGCTGCGGCTATTGAGAAAGCCATACAAGCGGCAAATTCTTCATGGAATAATACTAAAACTGAAATCTTGAATGAATTAACCAAAAAGAAACAAGGTTTGGAGATAGAAATAACAGAACATCAGAAAACCGAGGCTGCTTTGCATGACAAGATTATTGGAAACGAGGCGCTTTCAAATTTATCTCAATCTATTCAGACAGAAAATGCAAAACTTGAAGATTTTAAAATGCTGGATAAACAATTTAATGATGAAAAGGCTAAGTATAGTTCACTAATGAGTCAGGTGGCACAATCCATGCTTTTTTATAAAAGCCAACATGATAAATATGCAATGGCAGTAAATGATAACCCTGATTTATCTGCAAGTGATTTGGAGTTTTCTGTTGAAACCCCTTTCAGGAAAGATGCTTTCTGTGAAAAAATCAAGCTTATTTCTGATAAGCGAACTTTAAAATCTATCATTGATATTGATAACTTTAGACCGGAAGATTACACATTGGAAACGCTTACAACATTATTGAATTCTATTTTAAATGGTAATCTTCCACTAGTAAAAAATAATACTAGCGAAACAGCTCTTAGGGACATTTTAACAGACTGGTATAACATTACTTATAGCGTAAAAATGGATGGAGATCCAATAGAACTTATGTCACCCGGAAAAAAGGCGTTAGTTTTGCTAAAATTATTAATTAGTCTTGCAGATAGTAAGTGTCCCATATTAATTGATCAGCCCGAAGATGATTTAGATAATCGGTCGATATTTGATGACTTAATTCCGTTTATTAAAGAAAAAAAGAAAGAACGCCAGATTATTGCAGTTACCCATAATGCTAATATAGTATTAGGTAGTGATGCTGAAGAAATTATTGTTGCAAATCAACGTGGGAAGAATTCACCAAACAAAGCATTCCGTTTTGAATATCGATCCGGTGCCATCGAGGATGATTTGCCTATACTCAATTCTAGAAACCAAGTAGATGATGGGATTTTAAATCAACAGGGAATTCAGCAGCATATTTGTGATATTCTCGAGGGTGGAGAGAAAGCATTTGATTTGAGAAAGAATAAATATCGGATATGAATATGGCATCTTTTTTCACCTAACTTCTCATCATAATTTGTCGAAATCTGTCGTATGTGAGACTGGAAGTATAAATTTGCCATTGCGGTAATCTTATGCTTCTTTTTAGTGTGGCGAACTAGTAATACTAACCAAACTTACCAATTGATTAACCCATGTCAATTCCTCCGTCCCCTTGACACCCTAAAAATTACAAATTAAACCAAGACTTTTTGTTTTGTGCGTATATGCAATGCGGGTCTGCAAAAAATTTTCTATAGTGAATGAACTACTTCTCAAAATATAGAAGGAGCCGGCAAAGATAAAGAAGAAGTAAAATTTATGAAACATTGTGAATTATATTTTCTATCCATAATACGATCATGCTTGTATTATAATTTGCAAAGGAGATGATGGTGTATGCAGCACCGCGTTGTTACCGAGTATTCTAACGAATTACATCAACTGCTGGTTTCCGTATCAAAACATTTTTATTTTGGCAGTGACGGCAATGTAAGATACCAGGAAAAACCCATGGATGTAAATATAAAAAATTGTTACAAATCCAGGAAAGAGCACCTTGTATACTATATTTTACGGGACCACTTCAGCGGGACCTTCACTTTCCAGATTGCTACCACCAAAAGACTTGTCCCTCTTGCCGATTTCTTGCATTATGCCTGGAGTGAAGATGTGGGAGAAGAAAAATTCATCTGGGGGATGCCCGACTTTATTTTCATACCCCAGATGATTACCATGGACGGGCTCTTTTCCGGATTGAACAATATTCATGTTAATCCCTTGCATCCTCCCAGTGGTTTTGCTTCGGGAATTAGAATCATCAGGGATATTGAAGATAGTCTGTCTTTCTTTATGAACAGAACCGTAGACCATAGATTGGAGGGCATGAGCAAATTACGGTTTGAAGTATATGACTACCTCATTAATTCATCTTATCGAGATAACATATTTGTTAAATGGCAGACAAACCTGCCTTCCGAAGGGCATCCCAGAATTGTGCCCCCTTATCCCGATTTTATCCGCCTCTTTTCTAAAGGTGACGCCGGGAACTCCGGTTTGGTCCTGGTGGGTAAGGAACAGAAGGACAAGGGTGTTCAACAGGAAAAGCAAAAGCTGAAAAAGAAAAAAGCAGCCCCTGATTATCCCTCATTTTCCGAGGAAAAACTCAGCCAAGCCCAAGAATTGATCTATGACGCTTGGGAAGAACCGAACAGGCAAAAATGCCTTGCCTTGGCCCGTAAAGCATTGCGCATTTCGCCTTACTGTGCCGATGCCTATAATCTGTTGGCTGAAAAAAGCGAATCCATGGAAGAACGTCAGGATTTATACCAAAAAGGGGTACAAGCCGGTCGCACAGCCTTGGGGGATTTATTTTTTAAAAAACATGCCGGCCATTTCTGGGGATATCTTGAAACCCGGCCTTATATGAGGGCTTTGGCTGGTTTGTCGGAATGTCTTTGGAAGAACGGGCAGCGACAGAAAGCTATCGGAAACTATCAAAAGATGTTGCAATTAAATCCCAACGATAACCAGGGAATCCGCTACATTTTGATCAACTGCCTGCTGGCCGAAGCAATGGATGGGGAGGCTGAAAAACTCCTGTCGGAGTATCAGGAGTCATCATGCTTTATGTTATACAGTCAGGCCCTCTTGTCCTTTCGGAACTTAGACCGTGGCAAGTCCACCAAGCGTCTAAAGCAGGCCATTGACTCCAACCGATATGTGCCTAACTACTTGTTAGGGTTAAAGCGCATTCCCTGGTTTCTTCCTGCTGGATATTCGTGGGGAAGTGAGGAAGAGGCTGTCTTATATGCTTCTGACGCCTATGATGTGTGGAAAGATACGTCGGGTGCTTTAGATTGGCTGGCTGATGAAATTAAGAATGGTCCCATGGAGAATTAAACACTTCCACTGGTTGAATAAAATAACCGAGAAAATAAAGAGCAAAGTAGTTGTCAAACTTTAAAGAATTGATATAATAAAAAGTAGGGAAAGTAGGATTTTTTGAATAACAAGGAGGTTTTAAAAATGGCTACAAACCAGCCGATTGTAGATAATGCCAAAATTATGGCAAAAGGTCAGGTAACAATTCCCAAAGATATACGGGACATGCTCAAATTAGCTGAGGGTGAAAGAGTGACATTCATTTGCCAGGGCGATTATGCTATTGTTATGAACTCTGCTATTTATGCAATGAAAACCCTTCAAAAAGAAATGCAAGGAAAATTTGAAGCTGTGGGAATCAACTCGGACGACAATATAAATGATTTGGTTAAAGAAATACGGCAGGAGATTGAAGGTAGATGAGGATAATGGTTGATACCAATATCATTATTTCTGCCATTCGCAACCCCAATGGAACTCCCTTTGCCGCTTATGCAAAAGCGGCTCAACCACCATATAAAATTGTCTTGTGTGATCAAATTGTTGATGAAGTACGAAAAGTTTTTAATAGGAAATTCCCTGATAGTGTACCTTTGATAGAAAGATTTTTTACGTGGGCACTTTTTGAAGTAGTAAGCACGCCCAGTCAAGAAGAAGTGAACGAAAAAGAAAACATGATTAGGGATGTAAACGATAGGCCTATACTTAGAGCGGCATTAATGGCAAAGGTGGATGTCTTGATTACAGGGGATAAAGATTTTTTGGAATCTGGTATAAAAATCCCCAAAATCGTAACAGCGGCAGACTTTATAAAGGATTTTTAGTAAAAATAGCCTGCATCTAAATTGATCACACATTACATACATATGAGCTACAGTGGCCCGAGAGGGTCATTTTTGCTATCAAGAGAAAGTAGCGGTCTTCGGTTTGGTTACCGGAGACCGCTTTGTTGTTGGGTTCTGACATCCAGTGTGGTCGAAACCTGCGATTACGCTCATGACTTCGACTCGGTAAGCGAATCGAACTTATATGAGCTATAAAGGCTGGTTATTGATTTGTGCATACTTGACGTAGGAGTCCTTTGTAGGAATGATTGTTTCCCCGTCCAGTTTGGCTACTTTAATGCTTACCCATAATAGTTGTGTAATGTTGTCATAGGTGATTTCGTTGATATATTGCCTCAACAAATGGGATTGTGCCTCCTTCGGGATTTCCCTTATGTTTCGGACGAAGTCCTGAAGTTGGCCGACCACTGTACCAAGTGATGCAGTATCTTTAATATCAGCAGCGTCAATGGCATCAAGCAGTGTAGATTTCTTAGTGTTAAGCTGCTGAAGCTCCGTCTCAAGTTCATTTAAGTAGTTATTCAGTTTACCTGGGTCGGGAACCCTGTCAATGTCTTTTTGTAAAAGCTCAATACGCCGAAGAGAGAAGCTTATATCATTCTCGGTTTGTTGTAGATCGAAACGGAGATTCTTAAGTTTCTCTCCCAATTGCCGTTTAACCTCTTCTTCTAGAGTTCCGGGCAAAGATAGAATAATGAATTCCTTGATAAGCGTATCAATGACCAAATCTTCAAGATAATCTTTCTTGAAAGCCTGGAACTGGCATACCGTATTCCCTTTGCGCTGATATGCCCCACAGACATAATAACGGCGGATGTTGCGATAACCGCCACGTCCGCCGCCTTGACCACTTACCATATTACTGCCGCACCTTGGGCATTTAAAGAGGCCTCGTAGAATATAAGGAGAGCCAGTAGCTACGAATGGACTACTGGCTCTTATTCGCTGCTGGCTCTTGGTTTTTACAAGGTTGAACATCTCCTGGGTGACCAATGCCGGGTGAGCATTTGTAACTCTGATCCACTGGTCCTCCGGCTTGTATTTCTTTCCCGGTGTTTGATAGTCCTGTTTGTTCCAAACCCGGTTGCCGATGTAGGCTTCGTTATGGAGGATATGCCAGATGGTAGTGTAACTCCATTTATCGCCGCTGGGACAAGGTATGCCTTCTTCATTTAGTAATCGGGCGATCTTTTTATAACCCATACCTTCATATACGTATAGGTGGTAGATACGCTTGACGGTGGCAACTTCCTCTTCAGATCCAGGTACCCATATTGACTTGATAACGCCATTATGATCAAAGCGGTGGTTGCGGTAGCCATAAGGAGCAGAACCACCATTATGAAAGCCACGGCGGGCATTTTCCACCATACCTTTACGGGTTTCGTTTGCCAGATTCATATTGTAGAACTCTGATATAACTTCCAACATTCCTTCAAGCAGGAACCCATGAGGCGTGTCCGAGTCGGTCTGCTATGTTACAGAATAAACGTGAACACCATGTTTCTTTAAAAGTGCCTTGTAAACAACATGATCCTCCCTGGAGCGGGAGAAACGGTCAAACTTGTGAACGACGATGCCGTCGAAGTGGCGGTTTTGTTTCTTTGCAATAGCGATCATCTTTTGGAAGGCTGGCCTGTCAGCGGTTTTGGCTGACTTGCCCTCATCAACGTATTCAGCAACGAGTTTCCAGCCCTTATCCTGGCAAAATTTACAAATTGCTTTTAGTTGGGCGGGGATTGATAGTTCTTTTTCTGCTTGTTCTTTTGAAGAAACCCGGGCGTAAGCGGTCACTCGGATTTGGTTCATGTGATTCCCTCCTAAGAAAAAGTAAAACCCCGAAGACGTTCAGCCTTACGGGGTTTGTTATTATTCTTAAATTAGCAATAATAGCTTATAGTTGTTATTAAGACCTAATGTGTAACCAGTTTTTCATAGATTTAACCAGTTTCTTTATAACCATATGATCATGTCCCTTATAAACTGCCTTAGCGAGACCATAATGTTTTATCCTCGCTTCTTCTTCTGTAATAGGTTCAAAATCACTGAAGATACTTTTATTTGCTAAGTTGAATGCCTCTTCAAAGAACAGATAAATCCAACCATCTCTTTTCCCACCCCTGTTTACATTACAAGTCTTTTTCTCTTTTCCGGAAATATAGGTAAAATACTTCATATACTGGGTTTTCTCTTCTTTCTCAAAATGTAAGTTTTCTTCATCTAACGCTCTCTCTAGATGTTTCATATTCAAATAGTAAAATTCGGTCATTATATTTCCTCCCTAAAATGTAATTACTCAATAGGCATTGCTAAACTGCTAAGTGCTACTTAAACTTATTGTATCTTGTTTCTTAAATTAATGACAAGTATATTATCATCCCTCCTTAAAGAAGCCCCTTCTCTTTAAAGCTGACAAACTTACCGTCTCCAATTATGATATGATCCAGAACTTCAATCCCCATAATCTTTCCTGCATCAGCAAGCCGCCCGGTTATATCTATGTCCTCACGGCTTGGTGTGGGTTCTCCGGAAGGATGGTTGTGTACAAGGATTATGGCAGCGGCGCTATTCTTGACAGCGAATTTAAACAGTTCCCGAGGATGTACCTGGGAAGAACTCAAGGTACCGATTGATACAGTTTCTATTCTAAGTACTTGGTTTTTGGTGTTCAGCAACATTACTCGAAAGTGCTCACGGTCAAGGAAGCGCATTTCAGCCATTACAAGGTTGGCAATATTGTTGCCGCTCAGTTTCCCTATCGGGAAATGAATAGTTTTTTCTTGCCAAAGGGAGCGGTAATCTGAGACAATAATTGACGTGTGCAGCCGGAGGTTGCGCCGACAATCATTATGTCAGGAGCAGCGAGA